>JAAYXU010000133.1 GCA_012515725.1 Clostridiales bacterium
CCGCTTCTCGCCCGCGCGGGCCGCCGCGATGAGCCCGTAGGTCAGCCATATGCGCACATAGTGCGGGTACTCGCGGTACGCAAAATGGAATTTGTCGATGGGCATCAGGAACCCGTCGTCCTCGGCGGCTTCCCCGATGAAGTCCAGTATCTCCCCGACGCCCCTGCGCAGCTCCGCGTCCTCCTCCCAGCGCAGCGCGTTGCCCGCGCCCATCAGGTACTGAGAGGCGGTTGATCCCTTCAAATTGTCCTCAAAGTGGCCAGGGTAGCGCTCGGCCGTGGGCGCGCGTCCCTGCTTCACGTCGAACCAGTAGCGCATCCGGTCCATTTCCAGGCGCTTAATAAAGCCGAGGTTGTTGTCAAATACCTGCCGCAGCAGGCCGCCCGTCAGCCGGACGCCGCGAAGTGGCGTGAAGAGCTTGTCCGGTACGGCCATCCGCGCATTATAATCGAAATACTGGGGCATTGGTTTTCACTCTCCTTATACCTCATTTAATTCTCTTCACGAAGCCGCCATTCCTGCTTTTGCCGGAAAAGAGCGTTGAACCGGCCCTGGAGAGCGTGCCTTCCCTCCAGATGAACGTAGCAGGCCCGGTCGCAAGCGCGGCCGCATATGGACTGGACGAGGCCGTGGCGCGGCGGAGGATAGAAGTTAGTCGCGTCCATGACCCGCCGGGCTTCCTCGGGAGAAAGCCTGTATTCACCCCGCAGAATGGCCTCCCGCCCGGGGATGCCCGCGTAGGCGTCGGGCGGCATGAACGGATTCCTGCCGCGGCTCGCGCCCTTATAGTATGCTGCGCACTGCCAGGTGTCGAGCCTGCGCACCGGATACTGCCGTCCCGCGAATGATACGCTTTCGGTATCCCCGGAATAGGCGCCGCCGGGGCAGGCCGCCATACATTCCCCGCAGCCGTCGCATAAATGCGGCTCGGGAATCGGGTCGGGGGTGAGCGGAGCGTTGGTCAGTATGAAGCAGAAGCGCTGCAGCGGCCCGAAGCGGTCGGTCAGCACCGATCCCGACAGCCCGATCTCGCCCAGTCCGCAGGCGATGGCCGCCTGCCGGAAATCCATCTGCACCTCGCCCGTAACGCCCCTCACGATCGCCCGGTAGTCCTGCTCGGGATTGGTCGCGTCGGTCTCGGCCATTATGAGCGGATGCCTGCGCTGCGGGACGGCTTCCCAACCGGAGTCCTCCAGGAAACCCGAAAGGCGCAGCAGCGTCCGGGGAATCACGACCTCCTCGACGCTCTCGATGGCCATGGTCGTGTACTGGTAGTATGTCGAGCCCTCCTCGATGCCGCGCATCGCTCCCCTGAGCATCCGGAATCCTAGACCGATCACCGACCGGGCCTGGGGAAAAATCCTGCGCGGATCATGGGCGGGATCGGCTCCCGAGAAACGCCCTATGTCGGCAAAGCCTACAATATCCGCGCCGAACTCGCGGGCGCGCTCGGCAATAATGGCACTAAAATCGCTCATGGTCTGCCTCCTGTCGCCGGTTCGGATATGAAACCCATAGCAAATTTCTTACGTATGAGCCCTTTTCGCTCGAGATGGGCATAGCAGGCCGTGTCGCAGGCCTTGCCGCACAGGCAGGGCACATACCCGTAATGAGTATTGGGGAGGAATTTGAGCCGGTCGTATATGGCCAGCGCTTCCTCCCGGCTGAAACGCTTTTCGCCGCTTAGAATCGCCTCCCGCTCGGGATGATCGCGGAGAAAATCGGCCGGCATGAAGGGGTTTGAGCGGTGGGCTCCCCGGTAGTACACGCTGCACTGCCACGTGTCCCAGCTTCCATACGGGAAGGCGCACTCTCCGACAACGAGCGTCCGCTCGCTGCCGCAGATGGCCTTTCCGGGACAGGCGTCGGCGCACGCGCCGCACTGGTCGCACAGTGATTCGGTGATCACCGGATCGGGCGCGAGGGGCGCGTTGGTGACGATGAACGCGAAGCGCTGGAATGGCCCGAATTCGGGCGTGAGCACGTTCCCGCGGTATCCGGGCGTACCCAGCCCGCAGATGACGGCCGACTGCGTTTCGTCGAGTATCACCTCGGGGGCGGGTTTGCCGGGGCCGACAGGCTCGGTATGAATGAGCCGCCGTGTGGCGGTCACCTCGGGATTCGTGTCCATATCGTCCTTTATACGCAGTCCTGGGGCGGAGCGCTGTATGCACGCCTCGTAGCCCTCGTTCTCTATGACCCGCGCCATTTTGAGAAGAAACGCGCCGACGACTTCCTCGGACAGCGCCTTGACGCCCAGGCTTGTGTATGTGTAATGCTGCGTTCCCTCAAGGATTCCCCGGTATATACCCCGGGGCACGCGAAGCGCCACACCGATGACCGCGGCGGCCTTTGGCTGTATGAAGCGCGGATCGCGCTGGGGCGGTGAGCCCTCATAAAGGCGCACGTCCCCGATGCCGCACAGATCGGCTCCGTATTCGAGGGCTTTTTGTTTAATGATATCGCTGCTAATCATAATTCTCTCCTCACCGGTCCAGTACCCAGCGCTTGCCGGTACGCAGCGGCTCCCTGAACACGCCTTCCAGACAACCGCCCTTTTTCTCGAGCATGTTGACGCAGGCGCGTATGCAGCCGCCGCATTTAGCCATGTTGTACCCCAGCCAGGAGGGGAAATAGTCCTCAAGCGCGCTGTATACCTTGAGTATCTCGTGCTCGTTTGCCTCGGCCTTTCCCTCCAGCACGTCGAGAGCGCCGTCCTTATTCTCGTCGAACACGGCCTTGGGCACGAACGGATTCTGATAGCGTCCGCCGTGGGTATAGAAGGCGTAGCACTTCCAGGCGTCGTTCTTGCCCCACTCGAGCTTCTTGCCCGCGACCGTGACCGTTACCGATTCGGTCTGGCTGATGCACGATCCGGGACACTCCCGGGCGCAGGCCATGCAGCGCTTGCACAGCGGCGGGCCATCATAGAGCGGGTCGGGCTCTAGCGGCGCGTCGGTGAATATATACGCGAACCGCTGCATGGGCCCGAACTGCGGCGTCAGCATCATCTTGCTCCAGCCAATCTCCCCCAGACCGCAGACCACAGCCGCGATTCGGAAATGGAACTGCAGATCGGGCGCGGCCCGGCCGGGCGCGACCGGGCGCGTGTACTGCACCGAGCGGTGGTGCGCGGTCTTATTCGCCGTACGCCCGATATCGATCTGCTCCTCGGGGGAAAGGGTGTTACCTTCGGAGCCGTCCATATCCGACACGCGGCCCCGCGCGCCTGTGTTGCGGTAGACCGCGGCCTCCCAGCCGCTGTCCTCGATGAAACGGCCCACCTCGTAGAGCACCGACGGCGCGAATACCTCGTTGATGCCGCCATACGCCATCGACGGGTACTGGTAGAACTGGGTACCCTCCTCGATGCCCCGCTGTACCCCTCTGGGTATGCGAAATCCCAGCCCGATGATTGACCTGGCGTCGGGGAATATGTGCCGCGGGTCCATGTCGTGCGGCGCGCCTTCGAAGCGGTCCATCGAGCCGATGCCGCACAGGTCGGCTCCCGCGGCCAGCGCGATTCTCTTTACCGATTCACTAGTCAGCATACTATCCTGTCCTTTCTTTCGGGTTCACGGCTACGTGGAGTAGCCCATGACCTCCCAGCCCGCGGGCGGTTCGCCCAGGTCTGGCACCGGCAGCGGCTCGCCGTCCCGCAGGGCCGATTCGTGAGCGATGAGTCCCGGAAGCATGTACCGGGCCGCGGCCCAGGCGTTGATGGGCGGCAGTTTTCCGGTCTTCACTGCCCGCACGAAGTCGTCGATGACGAACGGATGGGTCGCCTCGTGGCCCGAGATATGCAGCGTGCGGAACGACTCGGGCAGCCGTTCCACGGGCTGTATGGGCGCGTAGGCGCTCGACCCGTCCATGTTACCGATGTTGGCGGCGGGGATCACGCGTGCGCTCACGTCCTCCACCTGCTGGCCGCCCTCGGGCAGGGCGTACTGAATCGTGTGACGATCCATGCTGCGCTCGTAGCTGGCCAGCGTACCGTTCATGCACTCGATGGTGGTCGGCGGGTGTCCCCAGGCCCTGCGGCGGAACTCATTGATGCGCATGATACCGCCTCCCGACAGGCGCATCGTGGCGGTCTCGTTTATGTAGGGATTGTCCCAATGGTTTTTACCGGGGGAGAATATATGCGCCCAGCCGGGATCATGGTAGCCCATGCACGAAACCCGGGTCACGTGCTCCCCAAGTGACGAGAGGATCATGCTCACCGAGTGCGTGCAGTAGTACATAGGCGGGAATCCCGCCCAGTTGTCCCGGCCCGTGTAGCGCTCGTAGCTGTGGAAATGCGAAAAATCGTGGCTGTAATGTGCCTGGCCGTAGAGATAGGTTCCAAGAGCTCCCGACGTGTACAGCTCCCGGCAGAGTATCGTGGTGGGATCGTAGCAGCGGTTTTCGCCCATAGCGTAGATGAGGCCTGTTTCCCCGGCGAGCTCGGCAATCCGGGCTACCTCCTCGACCGACGACGCCATCGGCACGGCGCTGTAGACGTGCTTGCCGGCCTGAAGGGACCGTATGACCATATCGCCGTGATAATGGCGCTGTACGTGTACGGCGATGCAGTTAATGTCTTTACCGTTTTGAAGCATGTCGTCGAAGGAATCATACAGCTCAGTGATGCCAAACCTGCGAGCGCCCTCGGCCCGCCGCTCGGGTATGAGCTCTGCCAGAGCCACCTTGTTCACGTCGGGATGGGCGAGGAAGTAAGGAATGATGTGGGGAGCGAAATGGCCGTATCCCACAAAGCCGACGTTTATTTTCATCGAATCGCTCCTTTCGCTATGGCTCTATGAGCCGGAAACCGTGGGGCGGTACGCGCACTCCGTCGTATTCATAGCGCTCATCGCCATAGTTTACGAGTACGGCGCTGCCGTCGGAATAAGCGGTGCGGGTCACGCAATCGGTCAGCTTCTCAAACCCGTCGATGAACTCGTACTGCAGACGGCGCAGCTTCACCCAGTCCCTGTAGAGGGCCTCGATCTTGTCCATTTCTCTATCAAAGTCCTCTTCGCTCTCGTAGACGAGATCCAGGCGGCCCATCCAGCCGGGACTTGCGGTGTTCATGAACGCGGAGTAAAGATAATAGAACGGACGGCCGCCGTATTCGATGAGCTTGAGCACTGTGTCGGGGCCTTTGCAGGTGCAGTTCACTGTGTCGTAGGAGACATTATAGACGATGGTGCCGTGATATACGATGGACCAGAATGGGATGACCTCGTCCACAAGCGCGTCCTTTTTCATTTCCTCGAGCGAAGCGGAGGCGTTGAGCGCCCCGTCCAGCACGTCGGCCAGATAGTCGAGCGATCCCTCGGACTGTACGCCGCCGAATTGGTCCCTGAGAAGCTGCAGCTGCTTCTTTTCAATGAGAGAACACTCCCGGCGGGTCAGCGGATGTGCTTTGTCCCTGCATTTGACCGGACCCACGATCGATATGACGTCGGTGTAGTGCATTCCCCTGAGGCCCAGATCCGCCATCTGTCGGGCGTTGCGCTGCGAGAACCGCTCATAGAAGCGCCGGGGGCATATCTTGTACTGCAACCCGCCGCCCCAGGTCCGGTTGTTGTGTACGAGAGTTCCGTCCTGCTCCTTGATGATGTATTCCTCGTCCCAGTCTTCGGAAATCGTGTAGGCGTCCACCTCATTGTCGTGCACCACCATACGGTATCCCATATCCAGCGCCCTGCGTATGAGCGCGCGGAATGCGGACTCGCCACCCAGCTCCTCCTCGACGGGCAGTATTTGCGGATAGCGTCCGTCGTGTCCCTTTATGTTCCATCCGACCAGACAGAACTCGGCCTTGTCGATGCCGCGCGCACGGAATTTGTCCAGTATCCGGCCGACCTTTTCAAAATCGCACCTTACGGTGACCTTCGGCTCGTTTTCGGGAGTCTGGTGCTCGATGGGCGACGGGACGGGCTTCCACGCCTGCCGGATGCGAAACTCGATGGCTTCGGCCGCGTAGCCAACGTCGGGGTATTCCTTTACACGTTCCCGGATGGGCCGGACGCCTCGGTTCGCAAATACGTATTGCCGGTAGGTCTTCGCCATCTCCTGCCAGTCCGCGCCGGGCGACAGGAACAAATAATCGATCGTAATATCCTCGAAGGGCAGCATGTCGTCGGGGAAGTCACGCAGCGTGAACACGGGGTCCACATGGTAGCGGCGGTCCTCTCCCTGTGCCACCGCCAGCCTAAGCGCCGCGTCGAACTTGCCGCCCTCGACGACAGCCAGCATCGACGCCCCGCCTCGGCGAACGCCCCAGATGGGCATGGTTCCGCTGCTCAAGAACCGGAAGAGAGCGTACTCGCGCGTGGCGGGCTGCTTGTCCCGAAATGTACACAGAAAGCCCAGGTTGGCGGGCAGCACCATATAGCCGTCCTCACCCTCGAGAGCCGCGCCGAACTCGGGCAGAACCGTGATCCGGTGGATCCTGCAGACACCGCTCTCCACGACGCCGTCCGCGGGGACGCGCA
>JAAYXU010000134.1 GCA_012515725.1 Clostridiales bacterium
ATGAACCCGGGTCAAGATGAAAGCGGGAAACCCTGTACGCCTCCCGATTCCCTTGAATCCACGCGGCGATTGTTCTATAATCAACTGGGTAAAATCGAAGCCGGTTTCACAGCGCGAAGGAGGAAGCCCATGCGGCAAATATCAGATCGGCGCGATCTTCCCATAGGAGTTTTTGACTCAGGAGTGGGCGGCATATCGGTACTCAGGGAGGCGATGGCGGTTCTTCCCGGGGAGCGGTTTCTTTTCTATGGGGACACCGCCAACGCTCCGTATGGAGAAAAACCAGCGGATCTGATTCGAAACCTGACTCTTCGGGCTACTGGAGAACTGATCGCGCGCGGCGTCAAGGCGCTGCTCGTAGCCTGCAATACCGCGACCGCAGCCGGTATCAGCGAGCTGCGCAGCCGCTACGACATACCGGTGCTGGGTATGGAGCCTGCCCTCAAGCCGGCGATGGCCAACCAGCCGGGTTACGTCGTGGTCATGGCGACGCCCGCGACGCTGCATCTTGATAAGTTCTGCACGCTTCTGAGCCGATTCCATGACGCGGACCGCGTTTTTCCTCTGCCCTGCCCCGGTCTCGCCCGTCTCATTGAGACCGGCGGGCCCGGCTCCGCTGTGGTGGCCGATGCGCTCCGGAGCTTTCTCTCATCAATTAGTGTAGTCCCCCGGGCGATCGTGCTGGGATGTACCCATTACTCTTTCATTGCGCAGGACATCGCGGCGCTTATGCCGGGCACGGCCATATACGATGGCAACCGGGGCACCGCGCTTCACCTCCGGCATACGCTGGAGCGCGGCGGTCTGCTGTGCGAGCGGCCCGCGCTATCGCCCCGCGCCGCATTCCTGTCCTCGGACGGCTCAGCCAATACACAGGCGCTGTGGGAGCGCTTCACCCTGATGGACAGTCCCACGATCCCCAAAGCCGATCCGGGAGACTTTTCGTGGGGTTGCTTCTCTGTTTGATTGTATGGCATATTGACAACCAAAACTACCGATGCTATCATAGCAAATGTGGTTATGGGCAATAGCCCGAAATCATCAATGAAGCTGTACCCTACCGGACTCTGATCCGGAATGAAAACATATGAGGTATTCACATGGCGGATAAAAAGGGCAATCTCGGCGGGAGCGCCCGCGATATGCTCGCAAAACCTCACGAACTGAGCCGGATCGGACAAACCGTCGCGGTTCTGAGTGGAAAGGGCGGCGTCGGAAAATCGATGGTGGCCTCACTGCTCGCGGTGATGCTGCGGCGGAAAGGGCAGTCGGTCGGTATACTGGACGCCGATATAACCGGCCCCTCGATACCGAAGGTATTTGGCGCGGAGAATTACAGGCCCCAGAGCAGTGATATGGGTATATTCCCGGTACGAACGCATACCGGCATCGAGCTTATGTCGATCAATCTGCTCCTCGACAAGTCCGACGACCCGGTCATCTGGCGCGGGCCGCTCATCGGCGGCACCGTCAAGCAGTTCTGGACCGACGTCATATGGGGAGAACTGGACACGCTGGTGCTCGACATGCCGCCCGGCACGGGCGACGTGGCCCTCACCGTATTTCAGTCGATACCGCTCAGCGGCATACTCATCGTGACCTCGCCGCAGGATCTCGTTTCGCTGATCGTGCGGAAGGCTTTTAAGATGGCCCGGACGATGCGCATACCGGTGCTTGGCATCGTCGAAAACATGAGCTATGTCGACTGCCCGCACTGCGGCGAGCGGATCCGTCTATTTGGCGAGAGCCGCGCCGAGCAGGCCGCGCAGGAAATGGGCGTTCCGCTTCTTGACCGGCTGCCGCTTGATCCGGCGCTCGCGGCGTTGTGTGACCGCGGAGAAATAGAAAAGGTTTCTGGAATCGATCTGGTGGGTTCTGTCGAGGCCGTTCTGCGGCTGCCGACGCGTACCGAGTAAGCAACTCTGGCTAATAAGCAAATAGCAGCTTTTCTGAAAACCCCGAAGTATGTGACTCGGGGTTTTCTGCCCTTCGCACAAACGGCCCGCGGACATTCCGTACACAAAAAAACCGGCCCGTAAAGGGCCGGTGAGGGATCATCCTTATTTAAGATTCTTGAACTGGGGCAGATAGTCCTTGAACTTCGCGAACATCTCGTCGACCATGCTGCGGATCTCGCGCAGGGACAGCACCGCCGACGTCAGCGGATCGAAGCATATGGCCTGGTATATCATTTCAGGATCGCCCGCGATGCAGCCTTCCACGGCCATTTCCTCGATGCGGGCCGATATGTTGTTGAGCAGCGCGATCTGCGGCGGCAGAGCGCCGACCTTGAACGCGTCCAGACCGCGTCGGCTGGCCATCACCGGCACCTCGACGCAGCACCCTTCGGGCAGATTGTCGATGATGCCGAAGTTGCGGATGTTACCATTGAACTCATAGGGTGTATAGTCGCCGAATATCGCGTTGAATATATTAGACGCGTACTCCTTGCCGCGCGTGAGGTCGAGGGGCTCGTTCATCCACTTCTCGATCCGCTCACGCCAGTCGTCGTCGCGCTTCTCATATTCCTTGAGGATATAGGCGTACTCGCCGGGGTTCCAGTTGCTGCCCTCTTCGGGCGTGCAGTACTTTTCTATTAGATCGGGGCGCTTGCGGAACCACGAAACGTACTCAGAATTGTGGCCCGACGACTCGGTGATATAGTATCCCAGCGCCAGATACAGCTCGTTGCGCACGAGCTCCGCACGGTATACGGATTCATTCTCGGTGATCGCGCGGCGTATGAGCGGGTAGGCGTCCTTTCCGTTCCACTCGTATTTGAGATAGTGCGCCTGGTGGTTGATGCCGGCGCAGAAATAGCTGATTTCGTCCATTGGCGCGCCGATCCATTTAGCGAGCATTTCGGCTGTTCCCTGTACGCTGTGGCACAGCCCCGTGACACGCACGCTGGTCTGACTCTGTAGCAGGCGGCACAGCATCGCCATGGGATTCGTGTAGTTGAGCACAATAGCGTCGGGGCAATAGCGCTCGGCGTCGCGGCAGATGTCCATCATGTCGGGAGCGGTGCGCAGGAACCGGAATATGCCCGACGGGCCCCGCGTATCGCCCACGTTGATATCCACGCCATATTTCTTGGGAATCTCGATGTCGTGACGCCATATCGGCACGCCGCCCGACAGTATCGTGATGAGCACTCCGTCGGCGTCATTGAGCGCCTCGGCCCGATCCATCGTCGCTGTGACCTTGGCCGGGTACTTGCCCGTCTCGACGATGTGCCGGATGGAGCGCTCCGCCATTCCAAGGCGTTCGGCGTTGATGTCCATAAGGCACAGCTCCGCGTCCCGGAACGCAGGGAACGTCAGAATGTCCTTGGCAAGTCCGCGGGTAAAGCCTACGCTGCCGGCTCCGATGAATGTAATTTTCTTTCTGTCCATGGTGATCTCCCTTTCATTTTGTTTATTTGCACCCTTTGCGATCCGGCTGAGTAATATGATGCAGAATGCTGATGCAAGGGGGCGATGGCGGTGGCTGGTTTGCTGTTCGGGCGCGATAGGTGCGACGATGACTCCAACTCTATCTGGATCATTATACTGATCATCATACTGATTAGCTCAGGAGGCCTTGGCGGGATCGGGTGCGGCTGCGATAACAAAGGTTTTCTGGGAGGACTTTTCAACGGGGGTAACGAGTGGCTGATCATCCTTGTGATCATCCTTCTGCTCGTGTCCAACGACTCGTCCTGCGGGGTCTGCAAGGAATCCTGAGGGATCTGCCCACACCCGGAAGATACGGCCGGCGGAACTCGATGACTGTCCGTCCGGAATAAAGCTTGCCTGAGGAACGTGCGTGGAAATGGCGCGTCCCTCAGGCCTTTTTCACCCCGTCAGATTTTGATTTCGCAGCCCGCCGCGGCCGAGTCATAGATGCCGTTGAGTATGCGCTGCACCGTGACGCCGTCCTCGAGCGGCGCGATGGGCTTGCGCCCGGTTTTTACGCAGTCGAGAAAATGACGGATCTCCTCTGAAAAGCCCTTGAGCTTGGCGGGCTTGAGCTGCATATCCGACAGGTACCCCGCCGACTCGCCGTAGAGCGTGGCCGGAGACACCGTAGCGCCCGCCTTGTTCCCGTACAGATGGACGCTCATACCGTTTAAGCCATTAATCGCCCAGCTCACATCAAAGAGGATCGACGCGCCGTTGTCGAAGCGGATGAGCCCGTTCGCGCTGTCCTCGGTCTCGAATACCAGATTGTCCGTGTCGAGGGCCTCCCAACGGGTGACGCCCTTCGTCTTATAATCCCCGATCTCGTGATGGACGCACGCCGACACGCTGACCGGATTCGGGCGTCCCATCAGATACCAGGTCAGATCCAGCAGATGCACCCCGATATCGATGACCGGCCCGCCGCCGGACTTCGAAAGATCGGTGAACCAGCCGAGCGGCGTACCGCGGCGGCGCAGCAGTGAAGCCCGCGCGTAGTACACATGCCCCAGAAGCCCGTTTTCGGCCGCCTCCCGGACCGCGACGCTATCGCCGTCAAAGCGGCGTACAAAGCCCATCATGAACGTCACCCCGGCCGCTTCGACTGCTTTTTTCATCTCGAGCGCCTCAGCGGGATTCATGCACATCGGCTTTTCGCACAGTATGTGCTTTCCGGCGCGCGCCGCCCGTATGACCGCGTCCGCGTGCGCGTTGTTCCACGTGCATACGCTCACGGCGTCCAGCTCGTCGATTGATACGAGCTCGTCGATCGACGTCGTGGCCACTTTCATACCGTAGCGCTGGCGCACGTCCTCGGCGCGTTCGGCCTTAAGGTCGCACACCGCATAGAGCTCCGCGTCACTTTGCTCAAGATACGAGGGGATATGCGCGCTCTGGCAGATGTTACCAGCTCCTATGAGCCCGATCCTGATCTTTCCGTCTTTCATAGTGATACCTCCTTATGCTCTACTGGCTTGCGCATGAAGTATTCCTCCGACTGCGCGAGCCGTGTCCTCGAGACGTGCCGCGGCATTTTCCATAGCGTCCCTGAGCGTTCCGGGCCCCGGGGCGATGCTCATGAGAGCGGCAAAACCGTGGTCGTACAGTGCTCCATAGCCCGGCCCCAGGCTTCCCGACAGGCATATTACCGGAATTCCCGCCGCCGCGGCGCGGCGGGCTACCCCCAGCGGAACCTTACCAAAGAGCGTCTGGCCGTCGGTGCGTCCTTCCCCGGTGATGATCCAGTCGGCTCCCTCGACGCGCCTGTCGAAGCCCACGGTTTCCAGCACGATCTCAATGCCCGGCTCCAGGCTGGCCCCGAGGAACGCCGCAAGCCCCGCGCCCAGCCCTCCTGCCGCACCGCCTCCCGGCAGCGCCAGCACGTCGGCACCCAAAGCGC
>JAAYXU010000135.1 GCA_012515725.1 Clostridiales bacterium
CGCGAGCGCCTCGTCCCGGGCGTCGATCGCATCGTCTGACCTGGCAAGCTCCAGAGCCCGGCCCACGCGCCCGTCCGCCAGGCGCGACAGCACGTCGGCGCGCGCTGCGTCGAGCCCGAGACGGTCCGACAGCAGCCGGGCGATCGCTCGCCGCTCCACCCGTGGCATATGCACCGTCTGACACCGGGAGCGCACGGTGTCGAGTAGGGACGCGTCTGTCTCGCAGAGCAGCAGCAGCACCGCATAGTCGGGCGGTTCTTCGAGCGTCTTGAGGAGCTTGTTTTGCGCCTCGGGCCTCATGACATGCGCACCGTGTAAGACGATCACCTTTCGACCACCCTCATAGGGGCGCACGATGAGCTGGGCCTGCATCGCCTTGGCGTCATCCACGCGGATATATTTCCCATCGCCCCGTATCTCGATGAAATCAGGATGGCTCCCGTGCGCCACCCGTCGGCAGGGTCCGCACATACCGCAGGGTCTATCGCCCTTCCCGACGCACAAAAGAGCCCGGGCGTAGATCCTGGCCAGACTGCCTTTGCCCGAGCCCCTGGGTCCCAGAAATATCTGCGCGTGGGCGACCCGGTCAGCCCGAATCCCCCGCCTTAGGCGATCAGCGACGATATTAAATCCAATCAGGCTGTCAAATCCATGGTCAAGGCTTTCGTTCATAAAACCTACATCTTCTCAAATTGCTCCACATCCAGTACGAATACCGTAGCGCCGCCCACCACCACTTCGATCGGATAGGGCACGTATACGCCGGTTCCTCCGGTCATGGGGGACGGTGAGGTGGCTATCTGCTTGCGGCTCTTGCATATTCTCTCAATGATGTCCATGGCTCCCTTGAGCTTGTGGTCGGATACGCCCACCAGCAGAGTGGTATTGCCAGCTCGCAGGAATCCGCCGGTCGTGGCCAGTTTGGTCACGCCATATCCCTCCTGCATGAGACTGCTGATCAAGCGGCCCGCGCTCTCGTCCTGTACGATGGCGATGATCAGTTTCATGGATATGCCCCCATTCATTCAGAATATTAACAGCCGTTTTGTTTATTATAACCTATACCGGCTTATTACGCAATTCCAATCTCCCGCCGAGCGCCAGATCCGTCCTCTCGCGGATAATCGCCGCGATATCGTCGATATCGCGGTCCGCGTCAAGGAGCAGCATCCGCTCCGGATACTCCCGGCACAGCGCGCGGTAGCCCTCGTATACCCGCGTGAAAAAATCCCGGTTCTCGCTTTCCAGTCGGTCGGGGCCTCCTTCTTTTTGGGCCAGCCGCCTGAGCGATGTGTCGGGCTTTGCGAGCACGCACAGCGTGAGGTCGGGCATCACGCCGCACAGCGCGGGCGCGTTTAGCTCCCATATGAGCTTTTCTCCCAGCTTCCTGCCAAAGCCCTGGTATGCAAGAGAGGAATCGATGAACCGATCGCAGACCACGACTCGGCCGTCAAGGAGCGCGGGTGCAATGATCTCCCGCACGTGCTGGGCCCGGCTTGCGGCATAGAGCAGCGCTTCAGCTACGGGATCCATCTCACAGTGATCCGGATCGAGCAGCAGTGCGCGGATCTTTTCGCCGATCGCCGTACCGCCCGGCTCGCGCGTTACCGTCAGCGGCAATCCCCTCTTGCTGATATGCGCGGTCAGCCGCTCTATCTGCGTGGTCTTCCCCGCCCCGTCGGGTCCCTCGAACGTAATAAACAGCCCTTTACTCATAATCCCGCCTCCAGCAGCCCGACCAGCTCTTCAGGGGTCTGGGCTATTGCCGCCGCGCCGCTGTCTATAAGCTCCCGCCGGCTTCCGTATCCCCAGGCCACGCCGATCGGATGTGCGCCCGTGAGCAAAGCGCCTGTCATATCGTGCATATGGTCGCCAACCATGACGAGCCCGCGCGTATCGCCCGCAAGATACGTCGCTACCAGATGGCGGATTACATCCTCCTTGCACGTTCGGGTTTCATCCAGGAGCGATCCCACGATGGCCTCAAAATACCGCGTGATGCCAAAATGCGCAGCGATCTTCACGGCCATGGGCTCTGGCTTGGCCGTCGCGATAAATAGTCTCATTCCGCTTTTCGAAAGAGTTTCAAGCATTTCAAGTACCCCCGGATACAGCCTGTTCTCGTACATTCCATGGGGAATATAACGTTCCCTGTACCACGCGAGAACCTGATCCAGCATGTCCTCATCGACGCCGTAGAATTCTCTGAAGGAATCCTTAAGCGGCGGCCCGATGAAGCGTTTGAGACGCGCGGGATCGTCCTCCATGATGCCCAGTTTTGCGAGGGCATACCGTATCGAGCGGACGATGCCCTCGGCTGAGTCGGTCAGCGTGCCATCCAGATCAAACATGACCGCGGAAAACGCGCGGGGCGAATTTTTCATTGCAGCACCTCAACCGTATCATTATCTACCCCAAAGAGCTGCCCGCCCAGCTCACGTATCCGGGTAATCCAGTCCGCAGCGTCGCGGGTGATGCGTTCGCCCGGCAGCCAGCAGGGTATGCCCGGAGGATACGCGCCGGCCGAAGCGGCGGCGACGCGGCCTATCGCGCCCGGTAGGGAAAGCCTTCGTGACGGCCGTCCGAACGCCTCATAGGCCGAGCATACCGCTTCGGGGAACGCGGGAGGCGAGATGTCGGCCGCGTATTCCGCGCCAGTGCGCATCCGGGAAAGCCGCGTGAGCGCGTCCCACAACCTGTCGCGGTCGCGTTGCGTGTCGGCGGGCGTCATGATAAACACCAGCCGGTAGAAATCAGCCATCTCGACCTGTACGCCGCGCTCGCGCAGGATACCCGCCGCCTCAAATCCCGAGCGACCTGTGCCGCGCACATCGATGACGAGCCGCGTGGGATCCTTATCGGTGTAGCCCAGGGAACGAGCCCAGTCTGCGCCGCAGGCGAGAAGCCCCGGCAGCGCGGAGACCGCGCGCTCCAGCTCCAGACACTGTGAGACCAGCGCATCCCACGCGGGCCTCGCCTCCTCGGCCTCAGCGCGGGCGCGATCCAGCCCGGCCAGCAGCAGCCACGAGGGGCTTGAGGATCCGATCGCCGCCAGTATCCGGTCCACGCGCCTCCCGTCAGCCGACGCCGACCGGTGCAGCCACGCCGTCTGGGTGGGCGCTGAAAGGGTCTTGTGGGCGCTTTCTACCCACAGGCTTGCCCAGCGCGCGGGCGAAGAAGGGAGCTTACCAGAGAATGCGAAATGCGCGCCGTGGGCGGCGTCAACGAGAAGCGGGCCGACTGACAGCGGCTCCAGAGCACATACGCATCCATAGTAGTTGGGCGAAGTCACCAGCGTCCACTGTCCTGGCTCCGCGAGGGCAGTAAGCGCGGGCGTCTCGCAGCGAACCATGTTCTCGCGCGCGTCCCAGACGGGCGACGCTAGCAGCTGTTCCCGGCCCATGAGCCAGCCCGCTGCGTATACCGACCGGTGCGCGCACCGCGATACGGCCACCGGTCCCTGGGCGTAGGCTATCATCGCGTGGATACCGGCCGTCGCGCCGCCCACCAGCAGCCACGTCTCGTTGGCTCCGCAGGCGGCCGCGGCCAGAGCGCGCGCCCGCTGCACGGCGGGACCTCCCTCGTACAGGGAATCGGTGTCATGAAGCTCGGTCACGTCCAGCGTCATTGGCAGTGGTTCCGCCCGGCCCTTGTGGCCCGGCATATGAAAACGCGCCGGGTCCCCCTGGCTGTAGCGGCGCAGCATTGTCAGAATCGGCGTTTCCATCGTCAGGATCCCCGGCGAAACGAGCTTATCGTCCTACCCGAGCGTAGCCTCCTGTTTGTTTTCCAGTATCCAGTCAATCACCGAGAGCGCGTTGCGCTGGTTTATCGAGTAGGTAGTTACCGACGCTATCATTCCCTCGGGGACGACGTATATGTCGAGCAGTCCCTCCGCGCTGTCCAGCGGTACTCCGCATATGCCGTCGCTGAGCGACGCAGCGCCCTCTTCATCATACACCTCATACTCTACGCGCAGCGTCTCCATATCGAAGTCCTCCGGTATGGGTACGGTTTCGATGAACGGCGGTTCCCCTTCCTCAAGCGGTTTGTCCAGCGCGAGGAACGCGCCGCTCTGCGCAAGGCTCGTATATATACCCATGGGCATGACAAATATGTCACCTTGCTGCGCCGCCATCCAGGCGCCCAGGATCTCCATCGTCTGGCCTCCGCTCATATCGGCGATCGAGTATGTCAGGAAATTGATCTCCTGCTGGTCGGGGGGCAGGGACTCCAGTATCTGCCGCTCCCATCCCTCCAGATCGCCGCTGGCGTAGCTCAGAATGTATATATCCACCTTGTACTCCCGGGGTGTCTCTGGCGCTGTAGCGGAGAAGGTGAAGCCCCATACCGCCATCATGAGTCCGATGACCAGTATATAGCTCCATTTCGAGTAATGGAAATGGTTCCTCAGCCGATCCCGTGTGATCCGCATATCCATCATTCGTTACGCCTCCCGTCCTTCATTTCGGGTCGCATCGTGGGAAAGAGCAGCACGTCGCGTATCGAAGGAGCGTCGGTCAGCAGCATGACAAGCCTGTCTAGCCCGATTCCCATCCCGCCGGTGGGCGGCATGCCGTACTCCATGGCTGTGATGAAATCCTCGTCGATATCGTACTCTGTGTCTCCGTGCTTGTCGCGGGCCTGCTGAATGAAGCGCTCCCTCTGGTCGACAGGATCGTTGAGCTCGGTAAAGGCGTTGCCCAGCTCGCGCCCGGTAACGAATAGTTCAAATCGCTCGGTAAGCCGCGGGTCGCCCGGGCATCGCTTGGCCAGCGGGGACACCTCGACCGGGTAATCCAGTATAAACGTGGGCTGGATAAGGTGTTGCTCCACCTTTTCCTCGAAAAATTCGTTGAGCACGCTTCCCCACGCGGCCTCGGGCGGCACCGCGACGCCATGGTCCCGGGCAACCTGCCGCGCCTCCTCGTCGGTGGACAGCGCGCCAAAATCCACGCCCGTATGCGTCCGCACCGCCTCGATCATAGTCATTCGCTTCCACGGAGGGGTTAGGTCTATCAATTCCCCGCCGTATGTGACGGTAAGGCCGCCCGTAGCTTCCTTCGCGACGGCCGTCACGAGTCCCTCAGCAAGCGCCATCATACCCTGATAGTCGGTATAGGCCTCGTACATTTCGATGGACGTGAACTCAGGATTGTGACGGGGCGACATTCCTTCGTTGCGGAATATGCGCCCGATTTCGTATACCCGCTCCAGCCCGCCTATGATGAGCCGCTTTAGGTGCAGCTCGGTCTCAACCCGCAGATACATGTCGATATCGAGCGTGTTGTGGTGGGTTTTGAAAGGCCGGGCAGCCGCGTTGGTCGCATAGTTATGCAGCACCGGCGTCTCCACCTCCAGATAACCCCGCTCGTCCATATATCTGCGTATGGCCGAAAGGATGCGTGAGCGGGTCACAAAAACGCCGCGCACCTCGGGGTTCATGATAAGATCGAGATAGCGCTGCCGATAGCGCAGATCAGGGTCCCGGAGCCCATGGAACTTCTCGGGAAGCGGGAGCAGCGACTTGGAAAGAAGCGTGATTTCCTGCGCCTGTACCGATATTTCGCCGCGCTGCGTGCGAAAGACGGCGCCGGCTACGCCGATAATGTCGCCGATATCCAGGTGCTTGAACGCGTCGTAGGCCTGCTCCCCTATTATGTCGCGCTTCACGTATATCTGGATAAGGCCGTCCCTGTCCAGCAAATGCGCAAAGCTGGCCTTGCCCATGATGCGCCTGGACATGATCCGTCCGGCGATCGACGTGGCCGTGCCGTCAAGGATCGGGAACCCGGCCAGTATCCCGGCCGACGTGTGGGTGACCGGGTACGTCACCCGCACAAAAGGATCCTCGCCAGCCTGCCTGAGGGCGGCCAGTTTTTCGCGCCGTACGCGTATTATTTCGTTTTCATCCTGTCTGACGTCGGGTCCCTCAGGGGAAGTCATCTTTAGTATCACTCCTGCAGCCTTGCTATTTTCCGCGGCCTATGCCAACGATCTTGAGCATCTTTGCTCCCCGCGGGGCCGACACCTCGACGGTATCGCCAATCTTGCGGCCCATGACGGCCTGACCGACCGGCGATTCGTTGGATATGCGGCCTTTGAAGGGATCCGCTTCATCGGACCCAATGATCGTGTATTCGGTAACCTTGCCGCTGCTCACGTCCTGAACCTGCACCACCGCGCCCAGCACCACCGTGTCACCGGAAATATCGTTCTCGTCAATGAGCTCGGCGTTGCGGAGGGTCTTCTCGATCGTGATGATCTCCCCTTCCAGAAACGCCTGCTCGTTTTTCGCGTCGTCGTACTCGGAATTCTCCGACAGATCCCCCAGGGCGATGGCTGCCTTGATGCGGTCGGCAATTTCCTTGCGGCGCACATTCTTCAGATGCTCGAGTTTAGCTTCAAGCTTGCGCGTACCTTCCTGCGTCAAATAAATTTTTTTGGACATGCAGTCTGTTCTCCCTTCCGGTTTGTATGTTATAGACAGATGCTAGTAATATATGACGGAACCAGACGGTTATGTCCCTATTACAAAGCAACGCGCCCGCGAATCGGGCGAAAAATGCGGCTCTTGGTCAGATCATCTCAAAATTATTCTAGCATTATATAGTCATGGGATACGCTTGTCAAGCAATACCGCACGATTCATGCGCTCCGCGGACTTAACGCGTGTCCCAGCCTGTCAGTGCCAGGAATGCGGGCCATCCCTGCTCGGGGTAAAAGCGGTGTCCCCCTTCCCCGATGACGAGACGGCAGGCGTCGGGGGCTCCGGCCGCCGCATACAGCGTCCGGATGCGGTCGAATGCCTCGCGCACGCCATCCAGCGGGAATATCTCGTCGTCCCGACCGGCCACCACCACGAGCGGACGGGGCGCGATAAGGCCCGCCAGGTCGGCCATCTCGAACCAGCGCAGCACGCCGGGGATGTGCTGGTCCATGCAGTGGCGGATGACCGCGATGGACTTGCGGTACGTGCATATGGAGCACGACGGCATGACCGCGCCGATGCGGGGCTCCAGGCACGCGGTGCACCAGGAGGCGGTTCCGCCGCCCGAGTTGCCCATGATCCCCACCCGAGTCGTATCTACCTCCGGAAAATGCCGCTCCACCGCGTCCAGCGCGCGGCTCACGTCCCAGGCTCTTCCCGCCAGGGCGGAGCGTCCCAGCATGAGCTCCGTCATGGAGGGGACCCAGCACTCGGGCCCGGGAACGCCCGGATGCTCGCTGCGCTCACCGAAATACCGCTGCTCGAGACACAGCGCTGCCAAGCCCAGGCGCACCGCCTGTACGCCGAAATCCCGGCCTCCTGCGATCGATTCCTCGTCGCCGGGGAACCGGGGCGATCCAAGGGAAATATGCATTCCTGTGCTGTGGCCCTGCAGGCATACGATCAGCGGTGGATTAGCCGCCCCATTGGGAAGCAACAGATGGCAGGGCATATCGAAGCGCTCCTCCACCGTGATCACGAAACGGATCTCGGTATATCCCTCCCGCCTGCTCTGCCTCTCGACTCTGAAGTTCGGATCGACCATCCGGTACCCGTCTGTGCCCAGCAGCTCGCGGAGCTTACATGCCGCTCGCGTACGCCAGGCCGCGATGTCTTCCCCCTCACGATAGGCGAGCGCCGGCGCTGTCTGCTCCATCATGAACTGAAGTTGCGACATCGGATTCATTCTGTCCATAACGGCTCCCCTTATTCATTTATGTATACTGTCAGTTCGACGCGATACGCCGCGAATCCTTTAAGAAAAGCTCTTTTATCGCTGCCTTTACCGCCGCGATACCTTGATCAGATGCTGATACCGTCCGGCTCCGCGGACCAAAGCGTGCGCTCGCTCGTGGACACTGCGGCTGCGCCCGCCTCGAGCGCCAGGCGCGCCTCCCCGCGGGTCGTGACCATGCCACCGGCTATGCCGGGCACGCAGGTCTGCGTCCTGAAGTATGCGATGGCCTTAGGTATCACGCCGGGCATGAGCTCGATGAAATCGGGCGGGTCGCGGTCGATGGCGCGCACGCCTGTCGCCATCGACGCAGAGTCCAGCATAAAAAGGCGCTGCACCGTGACAAGCCCCTCCCGCGTCGCCGCTCGCAGCACGGGCCGATGCGTGGACAGGAGCCCGTCGGGGCGCAGTGTCCGCGCAATGAACTCCACCGCCGCGTCGCTGCGTCCCAGTCCGTCAATGAGGTCGGCGTGCAGCAGCACACGCTTGCCCGCCTCGCGTAGCACGCCGATGAGCACCGGTATCTCCCGCAGGGTTCCGCCCAGCACAAATACCACATCAAGCTGCGCGTCGGCTGCCGCGCAGGCGCCGTCGTAGTCTTTTATTGCTGCGATGACAGGATTCCTTTTCCAGCAGCCCAGCATAGCTGTCCTGATGCTCACCACCCCTTTACTAGCATGGACTCCGCGCTACCATGTACGCGTTCCGGTTGATGGATGGAACTCTGCGTCGTCCGCCGCTAATACGCTGCGTCCGCTTCCTCGGGCGGATTGACGATGAGCCGCCAGTCGAGGTCGCCCCGATCCAGAGCCTTAATGAGCGCTTCCGCGGTGGCAAGGTTCGTGGCCAGCGGTATGTTATGCACGTCGCAGAGCCGCAGAAGCGCCGATATATCGGGCTCGTGAGGCTGGCTCGTCAGCGGATCGCGCAGAAATATGACCAGATCGATTCGGTTATACGCAACGCGGGAGCCGATCTGCTGATCGCCGCCCATCGGCCCTGAAAGAAACCGATGTACCGGGAGCCCGGTCGCCTCGGCGATAAGCCCCCCGGTTGTCCCCGTAGCGCAGAGGTGGTTTTTTTCTAGTACCCACTGATAGGCGATGCAGAAATTGACCATGTCTTCCTTCTTGCGGTCGTGCGCGATGAGCGCAATATTCATAGCTCCCCCTCCGCGATCGCAAACATATTCCGCCTTCGTCGCATACCGATGCCCAGAACAAGCCCGATAGCGATCATGTTCGTCCACATATTGCTCCCCCCATAACTGATAAAAGGCAGCGGGATGCCCGTTACCGGCATTATGCCGATCGTCATCCCTATATTCTGAAATATATGGAACATCATCATCGCCATGACCCCGATGATGATATAGCTGCCAAAAGCGTCGTATGCCTGGCGCGAAAGCCAAAGCAGACGGAATATGAGCAGCGTATACAGCGCTACTACCGTCAGCGTGCCTATGAGTCCCAGCGTTTCGCCGGTCACAGAAAATATAAAATCGGTGTGGCTATACGGTATGTAGTCGAGCTGTGTCAGCGATTCCTTGTTGAAAAAGCCTTTCCCGGTTATCTGTCCAGATCCCACCGCCATCTTGGACTGTACCACGTTATAGCCCGCGCCCCAGGGATCCAGATCAGGATTGAGGAATGTTAAAAAGCGCTTCTTCTGTATGTTGCTCATGACATACTTCCACAGCGGTATCATCGACGCGACGCCCGACACCGTCAGAGCGCTCATGATCCACAGCCGTGTGCCCGACGCGAAAAGCATGATGGCGGTAATAAACACATATACCATTGCCGTACCGTAGTCGGGCTGGAGCATTATGAGTACGAGCGGAATCATCACGTGGAGCAGTACCGGTAAAAGCTCACGCAGTGTGGTCACGCCGTTCTTATAGCGCGACAGCTGCTTAGCCAGCGTGATTATGATGGCGAGCTTGGCTATCTCCGAGGGCTGGAATGCGCGCTCACCCAGCGTGAACCAGGACTGCGCGTTATTACGCACGGTTCCAAGTATCAGCACCGCTGCCAGCAGCGCTATATTGGCCCAGTAGATGAGGGGCGACAAGCGGCCATATACTTCGTAGTCGAACATCAGGACGACTGCGACCAGCCCGATACCCAGCACGAACCAGAGCCCGTTGAGCAGCGTGGGTTTCAGGTTCATGCTGGTGATAACCTCCAGCCAGCCGGAGCCCTCCTCCGCGATGGGCTTACCGGTCGCGTTGGCTATCATTAGAATACCTATCGCCACCAGCGCCAGCACCAGTATCGCGACGGGCCAATCAAAATATTTC
>JAAYXU010000136.1 GCA_012515725.1 Clostridiales bacterium
GCCGTGCTGTCCGAATGGGGCGTGCGTGTCCCCCATATACTGCTGCCGGGCCCGGGAATCGATCTTGCGCGCTGGGCAGTCGTGGCCTGTGACCAGTATACAGCTGAGCCCGAGTACTGGCAATCGGTCGACGATTTCGTCGGCGATTCGCCCTCGACGCTGCGCATGATCTGGCCTGAAGCCTGGCTGGGAAAACCCGGCGCGAACGCTATTGCATCCGTGATGAAGCGTTACGCTGCAGAGGGCGTCTTTTCGGAGCCGCAGCGGTGCATCGTGCTGGTAAGGCGCGAAACCGGTTCGGGCGTACGGCGGGGCTTGCTTCTGGCTCTCGATCTGGAGCGGTACGATTTCCGCCCGGGTTCCAGCTGTCTCATCCGCGCCACCGAGGGAACGGTGATGGACCGCCTGCCGCCGCGTATCGCGATCCGCCGCGACGCGTCGCTGGAGCTTCCCCATGCGATGGTGCTCATCGACGACCCCAACGACACAGTAATTGGTTCGGTGGACAAGCCGGACCTTCCACTCCTTTATGATTTCGAGCTCATGATGGGCGGAGGCAGGCTCGCCGGATACCGTGTGGGAGAGGAACTGGAGACCGGCATCGCCCAAGCGATCGGCCGCCTGGCGGACCGGGGGGGAAACCTCTTATTTGCAGTGGGCGACGGCAACCACAGCCTAGCGGCCGCGAGGGAATACTGGCTGGGCATCCGAGACGCGATTCCCGGGGACCTGCGGGAAACGCATCCGGCGCGGTACGCACTGGCCGAGGTGGTCAATCTGCACGACCCGGCTCTTCGCTTTGAGTCCATTCACCGGGTGCTCTTCCATGTCGATCCCGCCAGAGCGCTGGCACAGCTGTGCTGGGAGCTTGGAAAGGCCGGAGAGGTCCGGCTCGATACTCCGCTGCCCGGTGCGTGGCGCATACCCTACAGCCACAGCGAGGGGCGGGGCGCGCTGTATGTCCGCACCGCCGACAGCCTCGCGGTCGAGGCTGTTTCGCGTGCGCTGGACGCCATGTTGGCCGGGGATCCGGAAATGACCATCGACTACATCCACGGTGAGGAAACCGCGCTTAGACTGGGCGCGCAACCCGGACGCCTTGGGCTTCTGCTGCCCGGATTTGACAAGTCAGGGCTGTTTCCGGCGGTGAGAGCCCGCGGCGTGCTGCCCAGAAAGAGCTTTTCCATGGGAGAAGCGCATGAAAAACGGTACTATATGGAATGTAGACGCATCCATTGACCAATCAAGGAGAATTATCGTATGTCCATCAAGGTTTCAAAATTCGGAGGTACATCGCTGGCCGACGCCACGCAGATACGAAAGGTGATCGATATACTGCGTTCCGACGCGGAGCGGCGGTTTGTGGTGCCCTCGGCGCCCGGAAAGCGCCACGCTGACGACGAAAAAATCACCGATCTGCTTCTGGCCTGCCACCGTATGGCCGAAAACGGGGAGGATACCACCGACATATTCGGCTACATATGCGGGCGGTACGACCGCATTGCGTCGGATCTAGGCCTGAAGGCCGATCTTAGCAGCGAGTACGAGCTCATAGCGCGCAGCCTCAAACGGGGCGCAAGTCGCGACTATCTGGCCAGTCGTGGCGAGTATCTGTGCGGGCGGCTGCTTGCCTTGGCGCTTAACTGGGAGTTCGTGGATCCAGCGGAGGTCATACTATTCGACGCACGGGGACGGTTTGACCCCGACTGCACACACGAAAAGCTGTCGGCGCGCCTGCGCGGCGCGAGAAACGCCGTTATACCTGGATTCTA
>JAAYXU010000137.1 GCA_012515725.1 Clostridiales bacterium
CGCATCGTGCTGCTGGCTCCGCATCTGTTGGTTATTCGCGCGGGGAAGAATATGAGCTAGTTAATATTTCTTTGCTGGAATTATATTAGTGTTGGCCTTTATGAAGATCGCGGTCGCGGCGGTCTTTTTTATTTCAAAGAATAAAAATGTATACCCCAAATCATGATAATATCATATCACTTCGCATATGTATGGAGAAGTGCTTTTACCTGCTGTCATTCGATGTTAACACAGGTACACGCCTATCGAATGTATTGTTCACTAATTCGCCCATGGCGAATGACACGCGGCGCAATCGGCCGTACAATGGGGAAAAAGGACAGGAGGAGCGATATGAAGACGGTAGCGTACGATCCCGCGCTGGCGGTGGAGCTCAAGCGGAAGGCCTACGAACTGGGAGCGGATCTGGTGGGATTCGCGAACATCGAGAGATTTGAGAACGCCCCGATCATGATGAGTCCCCAGGGAATACTTCCCACGGCACGGACCGTCATGGTATGCGGCATCCATCATCCCGACGCCACGATCGAGCTGGACGGAGAGCCAAGCCCCCACCAGATGGACAGCTACGGCGTGCAGATCGCGATGAACGACAAGCTGGACCGGATCTCGTTCCGGCTGGCGTGTATGCTGGAGGACATGGGATACCCGACGGTACCGATCGTGAGCAGCAACATCTGGCGGTACAAGCAGTATAAGCAGCTCAATGCCGTATTTGCCCCCGATGTGTCGCACATATACGCGGCGGTCGCAGCTGGCCTGACCGAGCTTGGGTGGAACGGCCTTTCGATGTCTCCGGAGTACGGGCCCCGGAACCGGTTCGTCACGGTCATCACCGAGGCCCAACTAGAGCCTACGCCGCTCTACAGGGGCGAGAAGCTCTGCGACATGTGCGGGGAATGCATACGGAACTGCCAGGCGCAGACTTTTACAAAAGAGGTAAACGGTACGAACAACGTGCGTATCGAGGACAAGGACAATATTTTCGTCAACAAGAACCTATGGCGCTGCGCCTGGTCGGAGCACTTTGCGCTGGATCTCGACAAGGGGCTCCCCGATGTCGTTGACGAGAAGGCCATACTGGACGCGGTGGAGCGTGATGGACGCCGCTCAGGCACGCTGGGCACCTGCCTTAAGGTCTGCGTTCCCGCGCCGATGCGGACCGAGAAGCCGCAGTACACGCGCTTCACGACCCGAAAGAACCAGTTTGCGCCCACGGGCCTGCCCGTTCCGCGCAAGTTCATCGACCAGGCCATGCTGACGGCCGCGCAGTTCGCCGCCGACCGCTTCATAATACTGACCGCCGAGGACGCGCGCAGCAGGGGAATCGACCTTGCGGATATGATGCCTGACGCCAGAGCCGCGATCATCGTGTCCACATCATTCCGGATAGACGGCGGAGAAGGTCTGCCCGATAACAACCGGAACGCGATTCCTCATCCGTACCGCAGCGAGGGAACGCGCAACCTGGTATTCGCTACGCTTGATATCGCGCGCATGTTCGACACGCTGGGCATAGCCGCTATATCCCAGTCCATCAAGATGAATAGGGCGATCCGCAAGTCAGGCATTCTTGAGGGCGACGGCGGTGAGGAGACATGCTGCTCGAGCGTCATTGTCAATTACGATCTGCCCGCGATGGACATACCGCTTCGCGGCCGTCCGGCGCGGCGTCTGCGCGACGCGCGGGACATAAAGGCCCTGGCCGCGGCGTGCGGCGCGGATCTGTGCGGTATATCCGACGCGGGCCGCGTCGCTGATACGGCTGACGCGATCGAGGCGTTCATGGGAGCCGAGAGGGTACTGGAGGCTACCGACCGAAACAACCTCTTTATGCCCTATGACCCCGAGATCACCGTACCGGGCCGGCCGGTACTCCGCCCCGACGACTATATCCCGGGTAGCCGCAGCGTGATCGTACTGGGTATCCGCTATCCCGCAGCGCCGGTGGAGCGCGCAGGAAAACCCCCGGCTGAAGCGGTGGGGCCTTATGTGTTCGTGCAGTACCAGACGCAGCGGGAGCTGTCCTACGCTGCAATGCGGGTGGTTCGCGCACTACAAGAGCAGGGCTGGCGCGCGGTGCTCACGCACGACCTTATGAACCTGGGCAGCGAGACCGGCAGTCCGCGCGGGCCGCACAGCGCGCCCATCAACAACGCGGTCGAAGCGGTCTGCGCGGGCCTTGGCCAGCTGACATACAACAGGAACGTATATACCGAAGCATATGGCATCAATCAGCGATTCGTCGCGATCGTGACCGATATGCCGCTTGCGGCCGACGCGGTGCAGCCCGCCCGGATCGCCGATACATGCGCCCGGTGCGAAAAGTGCGTGTCCGCCTGTCCCACCGCCGCCATCGGTACGCCCCGGCCCGTAACGATCGGAGGCGTCCGCTACGATGTGCTGCCCATAGACCGGAATCTTTGCCGCTGGGCTTCCTACTTCGCGCTGACTAACCGGGACGGCTTCGAGTATAACGGCTCCACGATGGATCTGACGCCGCCCGAGGAATTGGGCGAGGCCGCTTTGGCGGACGCGCTGCGCCGCCGCGACCCGATCAGCAAGTTCCGCCCCACCATCGTACAGCGCTGCGTGTCCGAGTGCCCGCTGGCGACGGGAGAGCGCATATAGACAGAGAAACAAAGCCCCCGCCGCGGCGCCGCGGCGGGGGCTTTTTCATGTACAGGCGTCAGGGCATCGTCACCTGCGCAAGGGCGCTGGAGGAGACGGTCTCGCCTTTTTTCTCGATGACGACCGATACAGCGTACTCCCCGGCGGGCAGGACTCCGGAGGGAAGGTACATCGTAAACCCGTTCCCGTACCGCTCCGGAAGCGCCGCGGCGTCCTCGTCCGACAGGAGCGGGAACGGCTCGAAGCAAGCGTCTGCGGGCCCCGCAAGACGTACCGTAACGAGCCCTTCTCCCTCCGCCGCGCCATAGATGACGAGTCCGCCTTCCGCCTGCCGGACTCCCAGGGAGACCCGCGTCCCCGGAACCTCGGGGATGTTGACGCATTCCCGCCGCGGGGCGGACAAAAGGGGCGCGTACTTAAGGAGCTCAGGGATGTTGCGCTCTACGATTTCGAGCACCACGACGTCGGTGTCCTCCATGAGCCCGTAGTCGTAGGGAACCGCCCGGGAATAGAGCGTCCGCCCGAATGCGTTCGACAGGAACGGAATGAGCGCGTTGCAGAACGAGTCGCGGAATATGAGCAGCGCCGTATCGTTTGCGTCGCTCCGGGTCTCAATGCGTATATCCTCGGGCGAGCGGATCGGGCGCTCGGCGCGGTAGTTTTCGGGTATAGGATATTCGATCTGCTCATCGGTTGCGCGCAGCGACGGCAGCAGCATGACCGACAGGTCGCCGTGCCAGCCATGCTCCGTTTCTCCCGTCACGCCCGCGTAGTCGTCCCACGTAAAGCCGGGCAGCTGGGCCGATACGGTCTCAAGTATCGTCCGGTAGGCGACGAGCGCACCGGCGTTGTTCCAGTGCGTATCGAGCCTGTGGTATATCTGACACTCCGAACGGGCGGCGGCGAGGGCGGCCCGCAGGTCCGCGTATGGGACGCCATGAGCGTCCATCGCTGCCTGCAGCGCCGACAGATTGCTGTCCCGTGACTCGGGGAGCAGCCGCGCGGGCATGTATTCAGGGTAAATCGTATTTTTGTTAGGCGCAAGCGCTACGACGAACGCTGTGCCCCGGGCGCGCAGCGACTCCTGCTGGAGTGCGAGCGTGCGCGCCAGGCGCGCGATGTCGTCGTCCGCAAGAGCACTCCGCCCCAGATAGTCGTCCAGCGTTTCGGCGAAAAACAGCCAGCCCTCCCGCCCGACGATCACCTTCTCGCTCGAGGAGTCGGAGAGGAGTGTCCTGCGCAGGGCGGCGTTGGCGGTCACGAGCAGGGGGCGCAGCCCGAAGTTCTCCGAGAAATAGGTGTCGAATTCTTCGGGGAATTCGGCGTTGAAGCCATTCTCGTCCCATATGGACGGAGGCGACGCCAGGGCGCGTTTTTCGTAATTGGGGGACTCCACGCCCAGCAGCAGCAGGAGCCCGGGGGCGGCGCACACGGCGAAGAATAGCACGATATAGCCGATGAGGAAGCCTCGTTTCACGCTTTCACCTCAGAACCGGAAGTATATGAACGGATTATACGTAGCGGCCGACAGCGACAGCACGCACAGGAAGAAAAGCACGATCGTCGCCGCATATCCGACGGAGCGCAGCCAGGCGGACGCGCGCGGCGCGGTCAGCCGCCGCTCCAGCGCCGGCACGATGGGTATGCTGGCCAGCACGGCCGCGACCGTTGTCGCGAGCACTGTGGGGGAGAGCATCTCGCCAATGAGCGACAGCTGCCTGGCGTTCATGCGAAGGCCGGTAAACATCGCGCCGATCATCGAGCCGGCCTGTCCCAGGGTTTCTGCGCGGAAGAGCACGAAGCCCACCGCGACCACCAGCATCGTGTAGAGCCAGGAGAGCGCCTTCATGCGCTTTCCGGGACGGATCACGTTCAGGGTCTCCAGTATGAGGAAGAGCCCGTGAAAAAGGCCCCACAGCACGAACGTCCACGACGCGCCGTGCCACAGTCCCGTGCAAAGGAACACGATGCCCTTGTTGAGGCATTCCCGCGCTCTGCCCTTTCGGTTGCCGCCCAGCGGGATATAGAGATATTCCTTGAACCAGGTAGACAGCGATATGTGCCACCTGCGCCAGAAATCCTTGACGCTCAGCGACACGTAGGGGAAGCGGAAATTCTCAAGAAACGTGAACCCGAACATGCTGCCCATGCCGATGGCCATGTCGGAATAACCGCAGAAATCAAAGAATATCTGGAAGCAGTAGGCGACGGCGCCAATCCAGGCGATGGGTATGTTCACATCGGCGGCTGGGAGCGCAAACACCCGGTCGGCTATCTCTCCCATGACGTTGGCGATCAGCAGTTTCTTAGAAAGTCCCACGATGAAGCGGCGTATGCCCAGCGCCACGCCCTCGCTGGTGACGGTTCGGCGCTCGATCTGCTCGGCGATATCGTGGTACTTGACGATAGGCCCGGCGATGAGCTGCGGAAAAAAGGAAATATACAGAGCCACCTTTGCGACGCTGCGCTGGGCCCGGGTGCGCTCCCGGTATACGTCCAGTACGTACGACATCGCCTGGAACGTGAAGAACGATATGCCGATAGGCAGCCGGATGGCGGGAACGGGTATCTCTACGCCCGGGAGGGAATTGAGATTCTCCACGATGAAGCCGGTGTACTTGAATACGACAAGCAGCGCGATGTTTATAAACGCGGACAGACCCGCCAGCGCCCTGCGCCGACCGGGACTTGGCACGTCCTCGATCGCGATCGCAAGCAGCGTGTTGATGGCGATGGACGCCAGCATGACGAGTACGAAATACGGCTCGCCCCACCCGTAGAAAAGGAGGCTTGCGATGAGCAGCGGTGCGTTACGGTACCGCTCGGGCAGCAGCCAGTGCAACCCGAATACCACCGGCAGAAAAACAAACAAAAAAACCGTAGAGCTGAATACCATGCGCGCCTCTTTAGGTTTTCCGCTTAGTCGGTAATATTAGTCGGGTAGTAGTAGTCAATCCACGCTACGGTCCCGCCGGTCAAGTCGAAGAGAATGCGCGGGTTGGCAAGATCGGCAGGGTCCCCGTCCACATAGGTATAGATGCCGTTGTCGTCTATGTGCGGCTCCCCGTAGGCCGCTACGACGTCGGCGCGGGAGGAGCCCACGGTCACGCCCTTGGCGGTAGGATAGCGCTCTGAGTAGACGATGATTTCATTGATGAGGTCGGTCTTGCCGTCGGGATTCGTATAGATCGCGACGTCGCCGTAGTCGTAGGTCTTGTCAAAGCCCTCGAACACGCAGCTGATGGCCTCGCTGTAGTCGTAATCCTCTCCCAGGGCCGCAAGCAGAGGAGCCACGTCGCTGCGAAGGGCAAAGGTTGCGCCGTTGGCTGAAAAGAGCAGGTCATCGCTCGTGAACACGCCCATCTGCGGTCCGGCGGCGGGCGTGGCGGTCGCCTCGACCGTGGCGTCCGGGCCTCCGTTTCCGGTGCAGGCCGCGGGGAGCAGGGCAAACACACATATTAAAATTCCCGTGACGAGACGTTTCATTGTATTTCTCCTTTTAACAGGTATGCCAGCTGAATGTATTGAACCGTTGGTTTATTGTATCACAGCGCGTATACGCATACAAGCGGGTGGATTTGGCGCTTATGGTAAAGCGTTTATTTATGTGTGAGCGCCGTAAACCTAGCGCCCGACGAACCATCATGGTGACATCTCGGGCCAGATTTCTATTCCGAAAGTTGACGCGTTTACGGCGCGTAAAAAAGTTAGACGATCCATACAAAAATAATCATTGTACATTTACGGATAAAAAGTGGAAAAGACGTTGACACGCTATGGTTTCCTTGATATAATACCCCATTGTACCAGTATGTATTATCCTGCGCTTTTATGCCCATTTCCCCGAGCGCGAAAGGGGAGGGGGCGTCGTGCGCATCGAACTGTGAACGTTCCTATTGTACAGGGTTTGGGACTTGTTTGCAAGGGAATAATACATACGGGCATGTCCGCCCCCGCCATGGAGGGGATGCTGCCCCTTCGTGCGGGGGCGCGGATTGTTACTCGACAATGAATTAGGGGTGTGAGGCATTTTATGCAGCATGAGGTCGTCGTGCACGATGTAGTCTGCGGCAAACGAACCCGCATTAGTTTCTCCCGTATCAAAGAAGTACTCGATATGCCCGATCTGATCGAAGTGCAGAAGAAATCCTATGAACGCTTTCTCGAGACGGGACTCAACGAAGTCTTTAGCGACATATCCCCGATCAATGATTATACCGACACGCTGAGCCTGGAGCTTATCGGCTACCGGCTCGAAAAGGAGCCAAAATATTCTGTCGACGAGTGCAAGGAACGGGACGTGACCTATTCCGCTCCGCTGAAGGTGAAAGTGCGTCTGCACAACCGTAACACCGACGAAATCAAGGAGCAGGAGGTTTTCATGGGCGAGTTCCCGCTCATGACGGACACCGGTACCTTTATCATTAACGGTGCCGAGCGCGTGATCGTCAGCCAGCTCGTCCGCTCTCCGGGTATCATCTACGGTCAGTCCATCGACAAGAACGGAAAAAGCCTTTATCGCGCCACCGTGATTCCCAACCGCGGCGCGTGGCTCGAATTTGAGTCCGACAGCAACGACGTCCTATGGATCCGCGTAGACCGCACCCGCAAGCAGCCCGCCACGGTTCTGCTGCGGGCGCTTGGCTATGGAACCGATGCCCAGATCACAGAGCTTCTGGGCGAAGACGAGCGGCTGCTGGCCACGCTGGAAAAGGACAGCGCCAAGACCGAGGACGCGGGCCTGCTGGAGATATACAAGCGCCTGCGGCCGGGTGAGCCGCCCACCGTGGAGAGCGCCCGCACGCTGCTGGGTACGCTGTTCTTTGACCCGCGCCGGTACGATCTCGACCGGGTGGGACGCTATAAGTTCAATAAAAAACTGGGACTGTCAGCGCGCATCGCGGGCCGGGTCGCGGCCGAGGACGTCGTCAATCCCGAAACCGGCGAGGTAATGGTGGCCGCGGGAGAGCGCATAGACGGAGGAAAAGCTGCTCAGATCGAGAACACGGGCATGCCGTACGTGCTTATCGCGCTCGAGTCGCGCACCGTCAAGGTCGTGGGAAACCGTTTCGTGGACGCGGGCGTCCATCTGGCGCCCCTGGGTCTGGACCCCGCGGCGCTGGGCATCCGCGAAAAGGTGCACTGGCCGACCCTCAAGGCGCTCATGGACGCTCACGAAGGCAACCCCGAGGCGCTGGCCGAGGCGATCCGCACAGACGTGTACGCGCTGGAGCCCCGGCACATCTATCCGGACGATATCGTCGCGTGCTTCAGCTATCTGATGTGCCTGTACTCGGGACTGGGGCATATCGACGACATCGATCATCTGGGCAACCGCCGCATCCGCTCGGTGGGCGAGCTGCTTAAAAACCAGTTCCGCATCGGGCTCTCGCGTATGGAACGGGTGGTCAAGGAGCGCATGGCTATTCAGGATCTTGACAACCTGACGCCCCAGGCGCTCATAAATATACGTCCGGTATCGGCGGCCATCAAGGAGTTCTTCGGCAGTTCCCAGCTGTCGCATTTCATGGACCAGACCAATCCGCTGGCGGAGCTTACGAACAAGCGCCGCCTGTCGGCGCTGGGGCCGGGAGGACTCAACCGCGAACGCGCTTCGTTCGACGTGCGCGACGTACATCACTCGCACTACGGCCGCATGTGCCCGATCGAGACGCCCGAAGGTCCCAATATCGGCCTTATCGGCTCTCTTTCCATATATGCGCGCATCAACGAGTACGGCTTCATCGAGTCGCCGTACCGCCGCGTAGATAAGGACACGGGCGTAGTTACCCGGGATATTGTTTATATGACAGCCGACGAGGAGGATCTCTACGTCGTCGCGCAGGCCAACGAGCCCATCGACGAGGACGGCCACTTCCAGCGCGAAAACGTAACGGTACGCGCCCAGGGCGAGATACTCGAGGTTCCCCGCGAGCAGGTGGACTTCATGGACGTATCGCCCAAGCAGGTGGTATCGGTCGCGACCGCGATGATCCCCTTCCTCGAGAACGACGACCCCAGCCGCGCGCTGATGGGATCCAACATGCAGCGCCAGGCCGTGCCGCTGCTCGTGCCCGAAGCGCCGCTCATCGGTACCGGCATCGAGTATAAGGCCGCGCTCGACTCGGGCGTTGTCAGTATCAGCAAAAAAGCCGGAACCGTACACAAGGTGTCGGCCGACGAGATCGTAATCCGCTCCGACGACGGAACCAAGCAGTCCTACCGGCTTCACAAGTTCGCCCGCTCGAACCAGGGAACCTGCATCAACCAGAAGCCCATCGTGCGCGTCGGGGACAAGGTGGAGGCAGGGGAGGTCATCGCCGACGGCCCATCAACCGAGATGGGGGAGATCGCGCTGGGCCGCAACATTCTTGTAGGCTTCATGCCCTGGGAGGGCTACAACTACGAGGACGCGATACTAATCAGCGAGAAGCTCGTCAAGGACGACACGTTTACATCGATCCATATCGAGGAATACGAGTGCGAGGCCCGCGATACGAAATTGGGGCCCGAGGAAATTACGCGCGAGGTTCCCAATGTCTCCGAGGACACGCTCAAGGATCTAAACGAGCGGGGCATCATCCGTATCGGGGCGGAGGTGCGAAGCGGCGATATACTGGTGGGCAAAGTGACGCCCAAGGGCGAGACGGAGCTCAACGCCGAGGAGCGCCTGCTGCGCGCGATATTCGGTGAAAAGGTGCGCGAAGTGCGAGATACGTCGCTCCGGGTGCCCCACGGAACAGTGGGAATTGTCGTAGACATCAAGGTGTTTAACCGTGAAAACCACGACGAGCTGCCACCGGGCGTCAATGAAATGGTGCGAGTCTACATCGCGCAGCGCAGGAAGGTGTCGGTAGGCGACAAGATGGCCGGACGGCACGGCAACAAGGGTGTCATATCCCGTATACTTCCCGAGGAGGATATGCCGTTCCTGCCCGACGGAACACCGCTCGAGATCGTCCTCAACCCGCTGGGCGTGCCTTCGCGCATGAACATCGGCCAGGTGCTGGAGATCCACCTGGGTCTAATCGCCAAGCTGAAAGGATGGCATGTGGCGACGCCCGTCTTCGACGGAGCCAGTGAGCTTGATATCATGGCGCTGCTGGAGCGCTCGGGACTTGAGGTCGACGGAAAGACGGTACTTTATGACGGCCGAACCGGAGAGCCATTCGAGAACCGCGTCACGGTCGGCTATATGTATATGCTCAAGCTCTTCCACCTCGTGGACGACAAGATACACGCCCGCTCGACCGGACCGTACTCGCTCGTTACCCAGCAGCCGCTGGGCGGCAAGGCGCAGTTTGGCGGACAGCGATTCGGCGAAATGGAGGTGTGGGCTCTGGAGGCATACGGAGCGGCCCACACGCTGCAGGAGATACTCACCGTCAAGTCCGACGATGTCGTGGGGCGCGTCAAGACATACGAGGCGATCGTCAAGGGCGACAATATCCCCGAGCCAGGCATTCCCGAGTCCTTCAAGGTACTCATCAAGGAGCTGCAGTCGCTGGCGCTGGACGTGAAGGTGCTGGGAGCCGGCAATCAGGAGATCATCATTCGTGAGACCGCCGCTGACGAACCCACGCCCGACATGCTGGGCGTCAATATAGAGGGCGACGAAGGACTTGATGGCTTCGGAGCGGAAGGCATAGACGACGATATCGGGTTTGATGATCTCGAGCTCGATGGACTCGAAAATCTGCCCAACCTCGACGAGCTCGGAGGCGCATTCGGCGAGGAACCGAGCGACGAGGACGAATGATGCCGGGACGCATCGGCGAGGTAAGCTCTGCCGGACGTAAGCCTTCCATCGATAGTATTGGTTCACAAGCACAGAAGGGAGCGACCTCTTTGTTCGAACAGAATGCATTTGACGCTATTCGTATCGGCCTGGCGTCCCCGGAGAAGATACTTGAGTGGTCCCGGGGAGAGGTGACCAAACCCGAAACCATCAACTACCGGACCCTCAAGCCTGAGCGGGACGGTCTTTTCTGCGAGCGTATATTCGGGCCTACGAAGGACTGGGAGTGTCACTGCGGCAAGTACAAGCGCATCCGGTACAAGGGTATCGTATGCGACAAGTGCGGCGTCGAAGTCACGCGCAGCAAGGTGCGCCGCGAGCGCATGGGCCACATACAGCTGGCGGCTCCGGTATCCCATATATGGTATTTCCGCGCAATCCCGAGCCGGATGGGACTGCTGCTCGACATGTCACCCCGAACGCTTGACAAGGTGCTTTATTTCGCGTCGTTTGTCGTCACTGATCCGGGCGACACGCCCCTTGAATACAAGCAGCTGCTCACCGACAAGGAGTACAGGGAGCAGATGGATATGTACGAGGGCCGCTTCAAGGCCGGCATGGGCGCCGAGGCGGTCAAGGAACTGCTCCTCAAGATCGACCTTGACCAGCAGGCCAAGGAGCTAAAGGACATTATCGCGAATGCGACCGGGCAAAAAAAGCTGCGCGCCGTCAAGCGCCTGGAGGTCGTCGAGGCTTTCCGCCAGTCGGGCAACCGTCCCGAGTGGATGATAATGGATGTGGTTCCGGTCATTCCGCCCGAGATACGGCCCATGGTGCAGCTGGACGGCGGCCGCTTCGCAACATCGGATCTCAACGATCTCTACCGCCGGGTAATTAACCGCAACAACCGGCTAAAGCGCCTGCTGGACCTGGGCGCTCCCGATATCATCGTGCGTAACGAGAAGCGGATGCTCCAGGAGGCCGTAGACGCGCTCATCGACAACGGCCGCCGCGGCCGCCCGGTCACCGGACCGGGAAACCGGCCCCTTAAGAGCCTGTCCGACATGCTGCGCGGCAAACAGGGACGCTTCCGTCAGAATCTTCTGGGGAAACGCGTCGACTACTCGGGCCGTTCGGTCATCGTGGTAGGCCCGGACCTCAAAATGTTCCAGTGCGGCCTTCCCAAGGAAATGGCGCTCGAGCTCTTCAAGCCCTTCGTGATGAAGGAGCTGGTGGAGAAGGGATTCTCCCATAACATAAAGTCGGCCAAGCGTATGGTCGAGCGCGTGCGTCCCGAGGTCTGGGACATACTCGAGCAGGTCATCAAGGAGCATCCGGTGCTCCTGAACCGCGCCCCCACGCTGCACAGACTGGGCATACAGGCCTTCGAACCCATACTCGTAGAGGGCAAGGCGCTGCGTATCCATCCGCTGGTCTGTACCGCATACAACGCGGACTTTGACGGCGACCAGATGGCGGTGCACGTGCCGCTGTCGGTCGAGGCGCAGGCCGAGGCCCGTTTCCTGATGCTGGCCTCTAACAATATGCTCAAACCCGTGGATGGAAATCCGGTCGTGTGCCCGACCCAGGACATGGTTATCGGCATATACTATCTCACGCTGGAGCGCCCGGGCGCCAGGGGCGAGGGCCGCTTCTTCCGCGACCAGAACGAGGCGACCATGGCCTATCAGGTCGGAGACATCGAGCTGCAGGCCAAGGTGCATATCCGCGTGACGCGCGGGGAGGGAGACGAAGCCCGCAGTACGATACTGCACACGACGACCGGCCGGATTATATTTAACGAGGCCATACCCCAGGATCTGGGGTTTGTGGACCGAACCCGCCCCGAGAACGAATTTGCTCTCGAGATCGACGGGATTGTGACCGACCGGCTGCTGGCCCGCATCGTCGACAGGGTTTACCGCCTGCACGGCAACACACAGACCGCGCAGATGATGGACCGTATCAAGGAGCTGGGCTTCAAGTACTCGACGCTCGGCGCGATCACGGTATCGGTTTCGGATATCGTGGTACCCAAGGAGAAACCCACGCTCATCGCCAAGGCCGAGGAACAGGTACAGCGTGTCGAGGAGGCATTCCGTGACGGGCTTATATCCGACGATGAGCGCTACGAGCGCGTGGTACAGACCTGGAAGGAGACGACCGACGCCGTCACCGAAGCGCTGATGCATTCGCTGGATCAGTTTAACCCGATCTACATGATGTCCCATTCGGGCGCGCGCGGCAACACAAACCAGATCAGGCAGCTCGCGGGCATGAGGGGCATGGTGGCCAATCCTTCGGGACGAATCATCGAGATGCCCATCCGCGCCAACTTCCGCGAGGGTCTGACGGTGCTCGAGTTCTTCATATCCTCCCACGGAACCCGCAAGGGCCTGGCCGACACGGCGCTGCGCACAGCCGACTCGGGGTACCTGACACGGCGTCTGGTCGACGTGTCGCAGGACGTCATCATCCGCCACGAGGACTGCTTCGCCGTTCGCGGCGAGCGGGTGCGGGGCATCGTCGCCCGCGCCATCACCGACGGCAGCCGCGTCATCGAATCTCTGCGCGACCGCATCGCAGGGCGTGTAGCGGTGAACGACATACTGCACCCCCTGACCGGCGAGGTGCTGGTGCATGCCAATACCGTCATATCCCATCCGATGGCCGATCATATTACCGAGATTAAATGGTACGAGGCCACAGCCGACATCGTTGATCCCGAGACCGGGGCGGTGCTGCATGCCCCCGGGAGCCGGTTTGGCGCGGACGAGTACGAGCGCCTTGCCGCGCTTGCGGGCATAGCGGATCCTCTCCCGGCGAAAGAGCAGTTCATACAGGAGATCGAGATACGCTCGGCGCTTACCTGCCGCAACGAGTCGGGCGTGTGCTCAAGGTGCTACGGCCTGGATCTGGCGACCGGAGAGCCGGTTCACGAGGGCGAGACGGTGGGAATCATCGCCGCGCAGTCGATCGGCGAGCCCGGCACGCAGCTCACGATGCGCACGTTCCACACGGGTGGCGTAGCGGGCGACGACATCACGCAGGGTCTTCCCCGCGTCGAGGAGCTCTTCGAGGCGCGCAAGCCCAAGGGACTGGCCGTCATCTCCGAGATCGGCGGACGCGTTTCGCAGGGCGATACGCGCAAGCGCGAGGTTATAATCACCTCCGAGGATGAGTACAAGACTTATTCGATACCGTTCGGCTCGCGGCTGGCCGTGGAGGAGGGGCAGATCATCGAGGCAGGCGACAGCCTGACGGAGGGATCCGTCTATCCGCACGATATACTCAAAATCAAGGGCGTCAAGGGCGTGCAGGCTTATCTGCTAAAGGAAGTACAGACGGTATATCGGCTCCAGGGCGTCGAGATCGCCGACAAGCACATCGAGATCGTGCTGCGGCAGATGCTGCGCAAGGTGCGCATCGAGGATTCGGGCGACACAGAGATGCTGCCAGGATCGCTCGTCGACATATTCGAGTTCGAGCGCGAGAACGAGCGGACCGTGGCCGAGGACATGAACCCCGCAACCGCGATGCGAATACTTCTTGGTATCACAAAGGCGAGCCTTGCGACCAATTCATTCCTGTCGGCGGCGTCGTTCCAGGAGACTACCCGCGTTCTGACCGAGGCCGCGATAAAGGGCCATATCGATCCATTAATGGGACTTAAAGAAAACGTGATCATCGGAAAGCTCATTCCCGCCGGAACCGGCATGAAGCAGTACCGCGATCTGCGCATTAATACCGACTATGTGGTTCCCGAGCAGGAGTCCGACCAGCTTACCGAGGAAATGGACGAACTGCTGCAGCACGAGCTGTAACATACGCGGCTCTTCCCGGATCGGGCGCGTCCCGGTCCGGGACCGGCAGAGATTTTTTATTGACACGAATACAATCCTTTGGTAGAATATCTGGGCGTGTGAGCCCGTGGGCTTGAAGGAGGACGCAATTTTACCGTGAACGATCTGGCCGACCCCCGAAAACGGATCGTCGGCACCAAAGAGGTGCTGCGGATGGTGCGGGAGGGCAGAGCCCGCACAGTCTACATCGCCGAGGATGCCGACGAGCATATCCGCCAGAAGATTCTCAGGGCTTGCGGTGAAGGGACCGCCGACGTTCGCATGGTTCCCACAATGGCCGAGTTGGGCGCTGCCTGCCACATAGAGGTAGGCGCCGCGGCGGCCTGCGTAACCGGTGAGCGCGCCTGAGGAAACAAGGTTCCCGCGTGGGTTGAGGGAACTTCCGTATTGGATAAAGAAGCTTTCAGTAAGGAGGTGAGTAAGAAAAAATGCCTACGATTAATCAAATCGTTCGCCAGGGGCGGCGGCAGCTGAAAAAGAAGTCGAAGTCGCCCATCATGGAGAAATGCCCGCAAAAACGCGGCATGTGCCTGGCGGTCCGCACCGATACGCCCAAGAAGCCCAATTCGGCGCTTCGCAAGTTCGCAAGGGTGCGTCTGACCAACGGCAGGGAAGGCAACGCCTATATCCCCGGCATCGGCCACAATCTGCAGGAGCACTCGGTGGTTCTGGTGCGCGGAGGAAGGGTCCGCGATCTTCCCGGTGTCCGCTATCATATTATCCGCGGCACGCTGGATGCCGCAGGAGTGGAGGGACGTAAGCAGGCTCGTTCCTGTTACGGCGCCAAACGCCCCAAGACCTGATTTAGCAGAATTAGGGCAACCCGTTTTTGACCGCCGAAAACCGGATAAAAACGAAACGCCCAGCGGAAACCGGCCTATAGGCCGGCGTTTCGCGGCATTGACCAAGAAGGAGGTAGTACTCATGCCAAGACGCGCAGGCGTAACTCCGCGCGCGGTGCTGCCTGACCCGGTTTATAGCAACATGGTGGTCACCAAGCTCATCAACCAGGTCATGCACGACGGTAATAAGGGAACCGCGCAGCGAGTTTGTTATGATGCATTCAATATCGTACAGAATAAGACCGGACGCGATCCGATAGAAGTATTTGAGCAGGCTATCAACAATATCATGCCAGTGCTGGAGGTCAAGGCCCGCCGGGTAGGCGGATCGACCTATCAGGTCCCAATAGAAGTCAGACCCGTGCGCCGCCAGACGCTGGGGATCCGCTGGCTGGTTTCCTTCGCCCGGGACCGCAACGAGCGGACCATGAGCGAGAGGCTGGCAGGCGAGATCATAGACGCGGCCGGAGGCGGCGGCAACGCGGTCAAGCGCAAGGAAGACATGCACCGCATGGCGGAAGCCAACCGCGCATTCGCGCACTACCGCTGGTAAAGGCGGAAATGGCTTTTGCATCATAGTATAGGAAGGTACCAGGGAAGGAGGTGTCATCATGGCCAGGGAAATACCCATTGAGCGCGTGCGAAACGTAGGAATTATGGCGCATATCGACGCTGGAAAAACCACGACGACCGAGCGGATTCTTTTCTATACCGGCAAGGTCCATCGCATGGGCGAGGTCCATGAGGGCGCCGCCACCATGGACTGGATGGAAGAGGAACAGCAGCGCGGCATAACGATCACGTCGGCCGCGACCACGGCCTACTGGCGCGATCACCGCGTCAATATCATCGATACGCCCGGCCATGTGGACTTCACGATCGAGGTCGAGCGCTCGCTGCGCGTTTTGGACGGCGCGGTAGCCGTGTTCTGCGGCAAGGGCGGCGTGGAAAGCCAGTCGGAAACGGTCTGGCGTCAGGCTGACCGCTATGGCGTACCCCGTATTGCCTATGTCAACAAGATGGACATCCGTGGAGCGGATTTCCTCCGGGTCGTGGGCATGTTACGCGACAGACTGGGCGCAAACCCGCTTCCCGTGCAGCTCCCCATCGGAGCCGAGGAGGATTTCCGGGGTATCATTGATCTTGTGCGCAACCAGGCGATACTGTACAAGGACGAGCTGGGGACCGAGCGCGAGGTGACGGATATCCCCGGCGATATGCGGGAAAAAGCAGCAGAGTACCGCACGGCGATCGTGGAGGCGATCGCCGAGACTCGCGAGGATCTTATGGACGCGTACTTCGAGCAGGGCGACCTGCCGGAGGATGTTCTCATCCGCGGTATACGGGAGGCCACCTGCTCGGGCGCGGTTGTCCCGGTGCTGTGCGGAAGCTCATACCGCAACAAGGGCGTTCAGATGCTGCTGGACGCAATCGTAGACTACCTTCCCTCTCCTCTGGACGTCGAGCAGCATCCGGGGGACAACCCGGACACCGGGGAGAAGGAAGTGCGCGAGCTAAGCGACGAGGCGCCTATGTCGGCGCTTGCGTTCAAGATAATGAGCGATCCTTTCGTGGGCAAGCTCGCGTTTATCAGGATCTATTCGGGCACGCTGGGCCAGGGAACGGCGGTTTTCAACGCGACGCGCGGCAAACGGGAGCGAATCGGACGGATACTACTGATGCATGCCAACCACCGCGAGGAAATACAGGAGGCGCGCGCTGGCGAAATCGTCGCCGCCGTGGGTCTTAAAAACGTAACCACCGGCGATACGCTGTGCGATGAGAAGCACCCGATACTGCTGGAGCCCATCGATTTTCCCGAGCCGGTTATCCGGGTCGCGATCGAGCCTAAGACCAAGGCGGGCCAGGACAAGATGACCACCGCGCTGGTGCGGCTGGCCCAGGAGGATCCGACATTCAGGACCTATACCGACCAGGAGACCGGGCAGACTATCATCGCCGGGATGGGCGAGCTGCATCTTGAGATCATCACATCTCGTCTGCTGCGGGAGTTCAAGGTCGAGGCCAATATCGGCAAGCCTCAGGTATCTTACCGGGAGACGTTCACCCGCGCGACCCGCGCCGAAGGCCGCTTTGTGCGGCAGACCGGCGGCCACGGCCAGTACGGCCACGTGGTCATCGAGCTTACGCCCCTTGAGTCGGGTGAAGGTATCCGCTTCGAGGACAAGATCGTAGGCGGAGTCGTGCCCCGCGAGTTCATACCGGCGGTCGAGCAGGGCATCCGCGAGGCGGCCCTGAACGGACCGATGGGCGGATATGAGACAGTGGATTTCCATGTAGCGCTCGTGGACGGAAGCTACCACGAAGTCGACAGCTCCGAGATCGCCTTCAAGATCGCGGGATCCATGGCGTTTCGCGAGGCGTGCAAAACCGCGTCGCCTGTGCTGCTGGAGCCGGTCATGCGCGTAGAGGTGGTCATTCCTGAGGAGTACATGGGCGACGTGATAGGCAACCTCAACGCCCGGCGCGGCCATATCGACGGCATGGAGCTTATAGGAGGCTCACAGGTCGTCCGCGCCACGGTGCCGCTTTCGGAGATGTTCGGTTACGCGACGGATCTGCGCAGCCGGACACAGGGGCGCGGGACTTTCACGATGCAGTTCGGTTATTTCTCCCAGGTCCCGCAGGGGCTGGCGGAGAAGCTGATAGGAAAATAAATAGTACTTTTTATTTGTCACCGCAATGAAAGGGAGGCAGTTTACCAATGGCCAAAGAGAAATTTGAGAGAAACAAGCCCCACGTCAACGTGGGAACGATCGGACACGTAGACCACGGCAAGACCACGCTGACAGCGGCTATCACGATGGTGCTGGCCAAGTACGGTCACGCGATGGCCACCGAATACGACGAGA
>JAAYXU010000008.1 GCA_012515725.1 Clostridiales bacterium
ATTCCACAGACCGAAATCGCTCGCGTATACGCCGCTCATTATTTCGCGTATGAATAGCGCTCCTGTCGCGGCGGCCAGATCCAGCGACGCATAGGGATCCCAGAGCACATTGACGCCGAAGGGAACCCGTATTTCGCGCCGTATCTCGCCGATGACGCGAGCCATCGCGGCGGTGGTCTCGGGCTTCACGCGCTTGAGGTAGGGCAGGCTGAACTCGTTGGAGAACATGACCGCGTCCACGCCGCCCGTCTGCAGCGCCGTCAGCTCCCGCAGGGCGAGCTCCACGACCCTGTCCATGCCCCCGTCCGCGTCGTAGTACGGGTCTCCGGGCAGCGCTCGCAAATGGCACATCGCGACGATGGGCTTGTCCGTTCCGAATACATTCCTGATCCAATCCATATATATACCTCCCGCCGTTTTGCTTCACCGCCCATGTCGGGCGCTGTGTCTGTAATCGTACCATACGGGCCGGTTTTCTGTCAATCATAAACACTCATTTAAAATCATTCGCAATCATCGGCAATCATACAGGTCTTGACAGGGTGATGGAAAAAACATATTATTACAAGCGGGCGAGGGGACGGGAGCGGGTTGCCCGGCTAATCATAAATCGAACGGGAAGGCGGGTGTCCGTATGGGCTGCGCGATCCGGAAGGGAATCAACATCTGGTCTTTTGCCCCCGGGCTGGGACTCTCCGAGTGTATGGAGCTTGCAAAGCGCGCGGGCTTCGAGGGAATCGAGCTGGCGCTGGCGGCCAGAGGTCCTGTGAACCTTACAAGCACGAAGGCGGAGCTTGCCGCCGTACGCAACATGGCCCGGAATAACGGGCTGTGCGTGAGCAGCCTGGCAACGGGCCTATATTGGCAGTATTCGCTGACCAGCGACCGCGCCGACATACGCGAGATGGCCCGTCATGTCGTGCGAAAGCAGATAGACGCCGCGGCAGCGCTGGGAACCGACTGCGCGCTGGTGTGTCCCGGCATGGTGGGCGCGGACTTCCGACCTGAGGAGGTCGTGCCCGACGCGGGCGATATCTCGTTCTTCGCGGGCAGCGAGGTCATCGGCTACGATACAGCCTACGAGAGAGCGCAGGACGCGCTGGCCGCGCTCGCGCCGTATGCGTCTGAGCGGGGTGTGGTGATCGGCGTAGAGAACATATGGAACAAGTTTCTGCTCTCCCCGCTGGAGATGCGCCGTTTCCTGGACGAGACCGGCTCCCCGTTTGTGAGAGCGTATCTCGACGTGGGCAACACGGTGCTGTTTGGCTATCCGGAGCACTGGATACGGATACTGGCAGAGCGCATCAAGCGGGTGCATTTCAAGGACTACAGGCGGGACGCGAAGGGGCTTGCCGGATTTGTGGATCTGCTTGCCGGGGACGTAGACTGGGTCGGGGTCTATGAGGCGCTCTCTGATATCGGCTATGAGGGATGGGCCAACGCCGAGATGTGCCCCACATACCGGCAGTATACCGATCAGATGATATGGAACGCGTCGGCCGCGATGGACAGGATACTGCGCAGGGCATAGGCGCGGGATTGGAGGACGGATATGGGACTCAGGGAAACGATCAGGGAATTTATGCTCGCGCCCGCGCCCAGCGGATACGAATCGTGTATGGCCGCTCTGCTGAAGGCCCGGCTTGAGAAGCACTGCGACGAGGTGCGCATCGACCGGGCTGGAAACTGCATCGGGCGGATCGCGGGTACCGCCTCCGCGCCGCTTCGCGCGATGGTATTCGCCCATATGGACGAGCTCGGATTTATCGTGCGCCGGGTGAACCCCGACGGCACGATTCAGGTGGATCGCCTGGGCGGCATACCCGAAAAGGCGCTGCCGGGGCTGGAGGTGCTGCTGCGCGGCGAGGACGGGAGCTGGCATCCGGGCGTGATCGGCGTCAAGTCCCACCACGCCACCCCGGCCGAAGAAAAATACAGGGTCGATCCGGTCACGTCGGTCTGGATCGACATCGGGGCGCAGTCGGACAGCGACGTAAATCGCATTAATATATTCGCGGGCTGTCCGGCTGTGTACAGGCCGACGTTCCGGGAGCTTGAGGGGACGCGGGTCGCGGGCACGTCGGTCGACGACCGGGGAGGCTGCGCGTGCCTCACAGACATCGCCGCGCGGCTGGCGGCTGAGAGGCCACGCTGCGACGTATATATCGTGGGCACGGTCTGGGAGGAATTCAACCTGCGCGGCGCGATGCTGGCCGCGCGCGCGATCCGGCCTGATCTGGCGCTGTCACTGGACGTGACGCTGGCAGGCGATACGCGGGATCTGGCCGAGCGTTTCGACGTGCGGCTGGGGGAGGGCCCGTGCGTGCAGCTCTACAGCTTTCACGGACGGGGAACGCTCAACGGCGCGATCGCAAACGAGCCGCTTTTCCGGCTCGCTAAAAAGGCTGCCGGGGAGTGCGCGATACCGCTGCAGCGTTTTTCAGCGCTGGGGCTTCTGACCGACGCGGCTTATGTGCAGCTTGAGGGCGAGGGCGTGGCCTGTCTCGAGATGGGATTTCCGGCCCGGTATACGCATTCTCCCGTCGAGGTGTGCGATCTTAATGATATAGAGGGGCTCTCGCGCCTAGTGTCGGCGATGCTCGTGACGCTTGACGACGGGTATGACCTCAGCCGGTATTAGGAGGCATGGCATGGGCGCAAGGTACTTCATGGGCGTGGATATCGGCACATATGAGAGCAAGGGCGCGCTTATCAACGAGGCGGCGCAGATCGTGGCGCAGCACGCCTGCCCGCACGGTATGGAGTCGCCCCTTCCCGGATACGCGGAGCACGACGCCGAAAAGACATGGTGGTCGGATCTGTGCGCGATCACGCGCGCGCTCATCGGGAAGTCCGGGGTCTGCCCTTCGGCCGTCGAAGCGCTGGGCGTCAGTACGATCGCGCCCTGCTGTCTGCCCGTGGACAGGGACATAAGGCCGCTGCGAAAGGCCATACTGTACGGCGTGGATGTGCGCGCGGGCGAGGAAATCGCGCGCATTAACGATCTCTACGGCGCGGACAGCATATTTGAGAAATGCGGCACGCCGGTCACATCGCAGTCGGCCGCCGCGAAGATACTGTGGATACGCAGAAACGAGCCCGGCGTGTACGCGCAGACCGACAGGTTCGTGACCGGCTCGACCTATCTGGTCGCAAGGCTTACGGGCGAATTCGTGATCGACCGGTACACGGCCGCCGCGTGGGTGCCGATGTACGATGTCGTCAAGGGCGACTGGGCCGACGATACCGGCCTTTTCTGCAGGAGAGAGCAGCTCGCCCGGTGCGGGTGGACGCACGAGATCGCGGGCGTCGTCCACGCGCGCGCGGCCAGCGAGACGGGCCTTGCCCCGGGTACGAAGGTCATAACCGGTACGGCTGACGCGGCGGCCGAGGCGATCAGCGTGGGCGTGCTGGATCCCGGCGACATGATGCTCATGTACGGCTCCTCGATATTCATCATCCATGTTGTGGAACAATTCACAAGGGACAGACGCCTGTGGGCCGGGCCGTACCTTTTCCCCGGCACATACGCGGTGGCGGCTGGAATGTCCACCGCCGGAACGCTTACCCGCTGGTTCCGCGATAATTTCGCGCCCGATCTCGTAGCAGGGCAGGAGCGGACGGGCGTAAACGCGTACGCGGCGCTCGCCGACAGCGTCAGGGACATCGCCCCCGGCTCGGACGGGCTCATCGTACTTCCTTACCTGAGCGGGGAGCGTACGCCCATCAACGACCCCAAGGCGCGGGGGATGATATTCGGACTCAATCTCCACCATACGCGCGCGCATGTGTACAACGCGTGTCTGGAGGGCGTCGGCTACGGCATAGCCCAGCACTTTGATATATTCGACGAGCGGAACATGGGAACGCGCAAGGTCATGGCTGTGGGCGGGGGCACAAAGAACCCGAAGTGGCTGCAGATCGTGTCCGACATCAGCGGACGTGCACAGCACGTGGCCGCAGTCGGCATTGGGGCCGCGTACGGCGACGCGCTGCTTGCCGCGCTGGGCGCGGGATTCTACCGGAGCCCCCGCGAAATCGCGGATATCGTGCGAATGAAAAGCAGCATCCTGCCCGATCCGGCCCGCACTGCCGCATACGAGCGCCTGAGGGCGATGTACGCGCAGCTATACGAAGTCACAAAGGACATCATGCACGGCATATCATAAACATGGAGGATTGACGACTTGCAGTCAGCCCGGCACGAAAAACTCGTCGCGCTGGTGAACGAAAAGGGAATGCTGTCGACCGGCGAGCTGTGCGGCCTGCTGGGCGTTTCGCAGGCTACGGTACGGCGCGACATCACCGAACTGGACAGGCAGAACCGGATACGCAAAACCCACGGCGGGGCCATGGCGCATATCAGGCACGCGACCGAGGATATGCCCATGCCGATGCGCCGACACACGCGTCGGGAGGAGAAGGCGCGAATCGCCGCAGCGGCGCTGGAGCTCGTGGGCGAGGGCGAATCGGTTTTTCTGGATTCGGGTACGACGACATACGAGCTGGCGGTGAAGCTGCGGGCGTTCCGGAATCTGACGATACTGACAAACGATATAGATATCGCGTTTGAGGTCGCAAACAGCGGCACCAATAACCTGATCGTAGCGGGTGGCGTGCGAAAGAAATCCTCCGCGACGCTCATCGGCCACTTTACCGAACAGATGCTTAGTCAGCTTCACGTGGACAGGGCGTTCCTGTCGGTGGACGCTGTCGATATCGATTCCGGATTCATGGACTACAACACAGATGAGATTCCCATAAAGCGCGTCATGATCCGCAACGCCCGCAGCCGCGTCGTGCTGTGCGACCATGCAAAGTTCTCGAACGCGGCGTTTGTCAGCATCTGCCCGCTGGACGCGGCCGATCTCATCATCACCGGCAGGGAACTCGATATGAGTATTGCTGAAAGGATTCGGCAGGCCGGGACGCAGGTACTTGCGGTATAAATTTATTTGTTCATCAGCATAAAGGCTATAAGGATTACTCGCGGGTTTCCCCATTCTCCCGCCCGGAACCGCCCAGTGGATACTCGCCGGTTGCAACTACCGGCCGGAACTTCACAACGCCCAGCGAAAGGCACGACGCGGTAAACGGCGTGAATACGCGGGACGCGGCGCGGCGGATTTTCCTGACGCACCGCTCGTCAAGCCCCATCGCCACGGTCGTGTGGGGGACCCATTTTCCCGGAAGATAGAGCGGCCAGACACGGTTCGTAAGCGGCCCGAGCGCAGCCATCATATCGCGGTACGCGGCCTCGAGCACCCCGGAGGCAAGCGGGGTCAGGTAGAGCACCCCGCTGTCTGGAAATGCGCTGAGCCCCGTGAATGTCAGCGTAAAGGGAGATGTCCGCTCCGCCAGACCGCCGACGCGCTCCTCCAGCGTGCCGTCCTGGCTGTCCAGCACCGCCAGCGACAGATGGGGTCTGCTAGCCCCGTCGTAGAGCACCGCGTCCGAGCCCGGGATCCGGAGGCAGTCCCAAAGCGAACGGATACGATACTCGCTATTTTCATCGAAAAAAAGAATTACCGCCCAAGCCATGCCGCTTCCTCCCGCCCGCCGCCCTTTACCAGAGCTGATCCTCGAGCGCATCGAAGAAAGCGCGCTGTACCCCGATCCGCTGCCGCGCCAGCCTTCGCGATTCGTCGAAATAGAACCAGTCCGAGCGGTACAGCGCCGGACGACGATCGAGGAGCAGCGGAGCGATGTCGCGGATCGTCAGACGGTGCTCGGGAAAGGACGGATTGTCCCCAAGACCTCCGATGAAGTCGCGGGCCATGTGGCACATGAAGAAATTGATGAACCCCATCGGCCCGTACCGGGCCAGGTGGTCGGCGTCCCACAGCAGACGGGCTGTAGTGGCTTCGGGGGGAATATCCATCACCCGGCGCGTATGCATCTCGACGGCCTGGCATACGTCCGCAATCTTGTAGGCGGGAAAGCCCATCGCCATCAGGTTTTGCCGCGCCCACTTGCCGGCTTTCTCGCCGTGCTGGGCGCCCTGAAACTGGGGCTGAAAGCGGTCGTGGATCCATACCGCTGCGATTACCGCTTCCTCGTCGCCCTTCTCCACCGCCATGATACGGCGTGCGTCCCGCTCCACCTGGCGGATGTGCTCGAGCCGAAAATTGTAGTAGGATGTGTTCCCTTCGGGGGCGGGCCAGAACTGGACGGCGGCCTCGTGCGTGATCACTTCCGCCTGCCGCTTAAGCTCGATATACCAGGCGCACTTCTCGTTCATCTGCAACTCCTGAGACACCATATCTTGTCTAAACCATATTATACCATACTATTGGTGGTGTTTCAATGCGTATTTTGCAAAAAAATAGATGTATTTCGGTCACAAATGCAGGCTTTTAATATAATGGGGGTGTTGCGGGCTAAGTGCGGGCGTAATCTGCCTGGGTATAATAGTTCTCCCGATACACAGGCATGGCTGCGGGTTCATAGAGTGTATGGAAAGGGGGAAACCATATGGAAACCGCAACCGCCGCGGCGGCGATGGTCGCCGGAGGCTCGCTGGCACCCGCGCTCGCGGGCCAGGTGTTTTTTTCGCAAACGCCGCACGGCGTATGGGTACAGGCTTATTTTACCGGCTTTCCCGATGGGGGTGCAAGCCGGTTTCATGGATTTCATATTCATGAGCGGGGGGTATGCGCGCCAGTGAACGGCGTAGAATTCACACAGGCCGGTGAACATTACAATCCGGGCGGGCAACCCCATCCGCAGCATGCCGGAGATCTGCCGCCGCTGCTGACTACGGCCAACGGCACGGCCCGGATGTGCTTTCTCACTGATCGGTTCCGGGTGTCGGACATACTGGGCCGCGCGGTCATCGTGCACGCGCAGCCCGACGATTTCACGACCCAGCCCGCGGGGGCGTCCGGAGCGTGGCTGGGTTGCGGCGTCATACGCGCCGCACAGCATACCGGACGCCCGTGAGGGCTTCGTACTACAGGAACGGGCGGCGCGGCGCGGGGGCCACATCTATATCTAGCCGCGCCGCCAAAAGCCCTTCGGAACGCGCGTAGACACGCAGCTTGCCGGGCCGATCGCCGACCTTTATGGCAACGGATATGAGACCGGCCCGCATCCGGCGATCGAGGTTGGGGACCGGGGTGTGGTCGCACACGTCGGAGCCTGTACCCACGATACGCCCCAGATCGTTCGTATCGAAGGAGACGAGAGGGGAAGCGTCGGGCACGGGATTGCCATCCGCGTCCACGCAGTAACAGGTCACGATCGCGATATCCTCACCGTCGGCCCTGATGCCGCCGTCCTCGAGGCGAAGCCCGAGCGCCGCGGCCGGTCCGGTGGTTCTCACTTCCTCGTCAGCCACGGCCCTGCCGCCTATGCGGCCCTCGGCCCGCAGGCATCCCGGCGTGTAGATCACCTGCCACTCACCGTGGCCATAGAGACCGGGCCGCACCGTGCCCAGCGAGCGCCCGTCCTGCCACAGCTCGACTTCCTCGCAGTTCGTGTAGACCCAGACCGGTATTGCCTCACCCTCCCGGCCCGCGAGATTCCAGTGGGGCAGTATATGCACCATCGGCTCCTCGGTCCAGTGGGATTTATTCTGATAATAGGCGTCCTTGGGCTGGAGGAACAGATCCAGCGCGCCCGACTGGGAGCAAAGCCGCGGCCAGACCGTTTCGCCCCGGTGTTCGATGCCGGCCCATTGGAATTCGCCGGCTACCCACGGGCGCGCGGTAACGTGCTTCCATGTATGCTCCCTGTCCACGGCAAAGCCCCCTACGGGATGATCCCATGCCTTGAAATATCCGCGCTCGGGGTTATCGTCGAAATACCATCCACGGGTCGTACCCACGGCGCAGCACTCGGCGGCGACAAAGGGCCTGTCGGGGAAGCGCTCCCGGATCGCATCGTACGTATGGAGGTTGTAGTTGACGCCCAGCACCTCGAGGACGTCCATCGCGGCTGCCTCGGCCGGTTTATTGCTGACTGCCGACGTTACCGGCCGGGTATCGTCGTAGCGCTTTATAAATGCGGTCATCGTCTGGGCGATGCGCTTTCCCTGCTCGTTCAAGTGCAGCGGCTCCTCGTTTCCTATGCTCCAGAGTATGACCGACGGGTGGTTCCGGTCGCGGCGAAGCATCATCGCTAGCTGGTCAAGCCCGTCCCGCGTGCTCTCAAACCACCGTGTCTCGTCCATGACGAGAAAACCCAGCTCGTCCAGCGCGTCCATAGTCGCCTCCGCGGGCGGATAGTGAGCGGCGCGGTAAGCGTTTGCGCCCATCTCGCGAAGCCTGCGCAGCCGGTAGCGGTGAACGCGGTCGGGCATGGCCTTGCCGGTCAGCCCGTAATCCTGGTGACAGCAGACACCCTTCAGCTTGACCGCCCGGTCATTGAGGAAGAATCCCTGATCGGCGTCAAATCGAATCGTGCGGAACCCGAAACGCGTAACCACCTCGTCGATAGGCTCTCCCAGCCGCAGTATCCGGGTGCGCACCGCATAAAGGTTCGGGTGCTCCGTGTCCCACAGCGCGGGGTTCTCGACCATCATCGTATGGGATAATACCGCCTTGTCCCTGCGCGGGACCGTGATCTCACCCGTCGCGGACGCGATTTCCCGGCCCGACGCGTCGACAATGACCGATTCTACTGCGACCGTCTCGGTCTCCTGCCCGTCGTTTCGGACTGTCGTCTCGACGGGTACCTGCCAGACGCCGCCGGACTGCCTGAGCGGATTTACGTACACGCCCCACAGATCGACCGCGACGCGATCGGTCTTCGTAAGCCAGACGTGGCGGTATATACCCGCGCCCTCGTACCACCATCCCTCGTGGTCGGTCGCGTCGACATACACCGCGACCACGTTGTCCGCCCCAAAGCGCGCGATGTCGGTGATATCGATCTCGAAGGATGTATAGCCGCAGAAATTGCGCGCCATCAGGCAACCGTTCACGTACACCGTAGCATGGGTGGCGACGCCCTCGAAGAACAGCGTTAGCCGCCGCTCCCTGTCGGATTCTTCCAGCCGAAAATGCTTGCGGTACCAGGCGTTGCGGTACTCGAAGTATCCGAGCGTGTTGTTGTTTTCCCGGCTGGGCCGCTGGGTGATTATATAGTCATGGGGCAGATCGACGCTCTCCCAGCGCTCGGCCCGTCCCCTGTGGCGCTCGTCATAGCCATAGGCCGCGGGCCCGTCCAGCATACGCTCTGTTTTGGCGTGAAAGTACATCGGCATTTTGTCCTTCGGTTCGGGCGCGGGGATGTCGCCCTCATGGAAGAGCCAGCCGAAATCAAACAGCAGTTTCTCGCGCATCAATATCCTCCTTGTGAGCGGCCGCTCGGGTTTTGGTAATATGTCTCTGTCATTTAAGCATAATCGAAGCGCTTCTGTCCAGTCCCAAATAGCGCCATATAGAGCATTTTAGTGACGTACGAGCGTTCATCGATATCAATGAACACGGCGTGATCAGATTGGGAAAGGTTCATACCCCTGCTTAGGCAAGGCACAATACCGAACCAGAGTATCTGGAAATGCCGCCTGGCTAAACCGCCGGTGCGGCGCTTGTTTGCCTGCGTTTGCGTATGGTATACTGGTCTGGCCCGCGGCCTGCGGGCATACGAGGAGTAAAGCGATGCAAACGAAAAAAACCGGCGTATGGCAAGCCCAGTGGATTGCCGCATCCGACGATATGCTCTCCGGGATTGAACGCTTTCCGGGCGGAGGGGTCCCGATGGGGAAATGGATATGGCCCCAGGCCGCGGTGCGCGTCTACATGCGCCGCGATTTTACCGTGGACGGTCCGGTGCGCGCGGCGCGTCTGCGTTTCCAGTGCGACAACGAATTTACTCTTTATATAAACGGCCATGCCGTCAGACCCCGCAGGGAAGGCGCGATGTGGGACACGGGCGTCGCGGACGCGGCGGGTCTGCTGACAGCGGGGGTCAACCATCTGGGCGTACGCGCCTTCCAGTCGGCCGAGCCCGCGCACTTTACCGCGGCGCTGCGCGGCGGCATCCATATTGAGACCATGGATGGATCGAAGCGGGATGAGCTGACCGGGGACGATTGGAGCGCGTGGCGCGTGTGCGGCTTCTATGAGCAGCGCGAGCCCGGGGGATGGGACAGCGCGCCCGAGCCCGGCGCGCGCTGGGGGCTTCTTTCGCAGTCGATACACCCGCGGCTGCTGCGCCGCTCCTGCTACTTTCGCACCGAGTTCGACGTGCCCGGCGGGGTCCGCTCGGCGGTGTTGCGGGCAACGGCCCGGGGTTTTTTCGAGGCGTATATAAACGGACGGCGCGTGGGCGACGCGCTGCTGCAGCCCGGCGCTATCGAGAAGGAGCAGCCCTACTGTGAGACCGACGTAACCGGATTGCTGCTCCCCGGCCGCAACGTGCTGGCGGCGGTGACGGGCAACGGATGGCTCAATTGCTCGGGCTGGGGGTTGCTCTCCGCCCACAAGCCCGCGCTGCTCATGGAGCTTGTGGTCACCGACGCAGAGGGGCGCGTCCGGTTTGTCGGGACCGGAGAAGACTGGATGGCCGCTCCGTCTCCGATCATCGATAACGACCTGCAGCTTGGCGAGCGCGTGGACGCACGCCTGCAAATCCCCGGATGGAACACCGCGTCCGCGGGAAGCGCGGGGTGGATGCCGGTTAAGACGCTGCCCGGCGGATTTCCCGGCCGCCCGCTCGTACGGGACGACTGTCCGCCGATTCGGGTGACCGAATGCCGCAGACCGCTGTCCTTCCGCGAGATCCTGCCGGGAGTGTATCTGTATGACTTCGGCACGAACGCCGCGGGCCGCGTCCGGCTCAATGTGCGGGGCGCGCGGCCAGGGCAGACTATTACCATTCGCCACTTCGAGAGGCTGGACGAGCACGGCGCGCCCCACAGGGGTTCCTACTGCGACGTGTTCTTTCCCGCCGACAGCGAGCCGGACGGAAAGGCGCCCTACGCGCTGAAGAATACCGACGTCTACATTTGCCGGGGTGACGCCGTCGAGCGCTTCGAGCCCCGCTTTACGTACACCGGCTACCGGTACGCGACCGTCGAGGGATACCCGGGGACGCCCGATCCCGCGGACGTGGAAGGACTCGTGCTGCACAACGATCTACCCGTGACGGGCGCGCTTCTTACCGACAGCCCGCAGATCGAGAGCCTGTGGCAGGCCATTGCGCGGACATACCGGAGCAATATCCACTCGGGTCCCACCGACTGCCCGACCCGTGAGAAGAATTTCTGGAACGGAGACATACAGGCTTTTGCCGACACCGCTTGCTGGTATATGGACAATTCCCGTTTCCTGGCCCGCTGGACCCGCGCGGGAAGAAAGATCACCTACGGCGTGTACGGCTGGGAGGACGAGGAGTACATCGTTCCCTGGACGCTGTACCGGTTCTATGGCGATACGGAAATACTCCGCGTTAAGTATCCTGTGATACTCCGGCTTATCGAAAATCGGACCGCTGCGCTGACCGGACCGCTTCCCGGCGGCGAAGCCGCCCCATGGCGCGACCATCTGGCCGTGGAGAACGTGCCCGCCGATTTTTATGCGGGCTGCTATTACTGCCTGATGCTTATGCGCGCCGCACAGATCGCCGACGTGCTGGGCCGCGGCGGGGACGCACGGGACTTCCGCGGCCGGTTCGAGACCGCGCGGGCGGCGTTCCATGAGCGCTACTATCTGCCCGGCGAGGGCGACTACGCTCCGCGCTGCCAGACGGGCGTCGTGCTGCCGCTGGCGTTCGGGCTGACCCCGGAGCCGTGCCGCGCGCGCGCGGCCGCGCGGCTTCATGACTACGTAGCTGAGCGGGGCTATCATCCGACGACCGGGTTTATGGCTACGCCCCATCTTCTGCCGCTCTTATGCGACTACGGATATGGGGACGCCGCGCTCAGGACGCTGCTCGCGACCGGGTATCCGTCGTGGCTGTATATGCTCGAGACCGGCGCGACGACGATCACTGCAAGCTGGCGCGCGCAAAGCCCCACCGACCCCTACGCCAGCATGAACCACTGTGCGCTGGGCGGGGTAGGCCGGTGGTTCTTCGAGTACCTGGGCGGTATTCGCCCGGGCGAGGAGTGCGCGTTCGGGCGATTCGCGCTGCAGCCCGTATTCGCGCGCGAAGTGGGGCGCTTCGAGGTACGCTATCGCTCCCCGCGGGGCCCTATCCGATCGGCGTGGACCGCGCAGGGTGACGGATTCCGCTGGGAGTTTTCGATACCCGGGGGCGCGCCGGCACGCGTGACGCTTCCATCGGGACAGACCGAACACTATCCGCCCGGAGACCATTCGCTGCATATAGCGGCGCTCTGATTTATCATTACGTAATAAGAAGGAAAGATAAAGATCATGCCAGACTCCGACCGTATGAATAAGGCGCGGGACGACAGGAAAGTGGCCGTCGTGGCCTGTCCCGACTACGACCCGGCCCATGTCCGCGCTGCGCTGCTGCGGGCCCTGACGCTCCTTGACGCGGGCGACCTCATCGCGCCCGGACAGGGCAGCGTCTACCTGAAGCCCAATATCGTCATGGCCGGGCCGCCCGCCGCGGCGATCACCACCCACCCCGCCGTCGTCGCGGAGCTTGCCAGGGTCCTTTCCGGCGCGGGCTATACCGTAATGGCAGGCGACTGTCCCGGCTTTTACTCAGACAGTCCTTCGCTGCGTCGCATATACCGCCAGAGCGGGTATACCGAGCCCGTGGAGGCGGCTGGCGGGCATATGTGCGACGACGCGTCGGGCGTGCGCGTGACGCTCCCGGACGCGGCGGCGCTGCGCGAGATACAGATGGCCGCGGCGATGCGCGGCGCGGATCGTATCATCAACATCGCCAAGCTCAAGACACACAGCCTGATGGAAATGACCGCCGCGGTAAAAAACCTATTTGGCGTCGTGCCGGGCGTACACAAGGCGGAGCTCCACGCCCGCTTTCCCCGCGCCGAGGATTTCGCGGAGACGCTGCTGGATCTGTGCGAGCATGTCGGCGCGTCGCTGCATATCGTGGACGCGATCGTAGGTATGGAGGGACCGGGCCCCACAGCGGGAACACCGCGCTTCACGGGCGTGCTGCTGGCAGGGCGCAGCCCGCACGCCGTCGATGTGGCGGCGGCCCGTCTGATGGGAATGAAGCCCGAATCGATGCCACTGCTGCGCCGCGCCGCGGCGCGGGGACTGCTGTCTCCCAATTTCTCCGACGTGGTGCTTGTCGGCGATCCGCTAGAGCGCTTCATAGCAGATCCGCCCTATAAGTCCGGGGGGCTTTCAGAGCACTTCCTGCTGCGCACGTTCGGGCGTCTGGTACCCGCCCGGATGAAGGCGCTGCTGCGCACACAGCCTGTCGTGCTCGGGAATCTTTGCGTCGGGTGCGGTTGCTGCGCGCGCGCCTGCCCCGCCCGCGCCATCGACATGTCCTCGGGACGCCCGGTCATCGACCGAAGGAGCTGTATACGCTGCTTCTGCTGTCAGGAACTGTGTCCGCGCCGCGCTGTGGAGCTGCGCCGTGGTTGGCGCGCAGGTAAGTAATAGAAATTCGGGCCTCCGCTTTTAAGAGGAGGCCCGGGTGTTTTCTTTCGGGTATATCAGGAGGATGCGGGCGGTATGCACAGCGTCTGGCCGATGCGCAGCGCGTTCGGGTTGACGTTCGGGTTGGCGGTGCGGATCGCGTTGATCGTCACGCCGTAACGCCGGGCCAGCCGGAAGAAAGTATCTCCCGCGGCTACCGTATGCAC
>JAAYXU010000138.1 GCA_012515725.1 Clostridiales bacterium
AAACCATAATCGCCCGCGTGGGCGAGGGCATCGTCACCACGGTCGGCTCGTCCACGACGCACAAGGAAGTGCTGGAGAACCCCGACCTCATATCCCGCACGGTACTGGGCAAGGGACTGGATGCCGGAACCGCGTTCGAGATACTGTCGATCGACATCGCAGACGTGGATGTGGGACGCAACATCGGCGCGCAGCTTCAGATGGACCAGGCGCAGGCCGACCTGCAGATCGCGCGCGCCAAAGCCGAGGAGCGCCGCGCTATGGCCGTGGCCAAGGAGCAGGAAATGGTGGCGCTGGAGCAGGAAATGCGCGCCCGCGTCGTGGAGGCCGAGGCCGAGGTACCCCGGGCCATGTCCCAGGCGCTGCGCGAGGGCAAGCTGGGCGTCATGGACTACTACAACATGCAGAACGTCATATCCGATACGTCGATGCGCAAATCCATCGCGCAGATGAGCGGTGATCCGCAGCCTATGCCAAAGGCTCCCGATAAGAAGGATTAACGGAAACGCGCCGGGCGGGAGCAGTCCCGCCCGGCGAATGGGCTCTCTATGAAAGGATGGTGGGTATGGAGGAGCTTATCGGCGTCCTTTCGGGCGTACTGGTTCCGATACTCGTGCTGGCGGGAGTCGTGATACGGGCGGTAGGCGCCGTCAGGAACGCGAACTCTAATGCGCAGAAGCCGCCGTCTGCCGGTCAGCCCGTTCAGCCGATGTTTCACGCCCGTCCCGCCCCGGCGCGGACAACCGCTGTTCCCACGCTGAGCGGCTCGGCGGAGCCGCCCCGGACCGCGCCCCCGGCGCGACAGCGAACGACTCTGGGTAATGCGCCGGGAGAAGGCAGCCCGAAGCAATGGGGCTCGCTCGAGGGTACGGGAGCGAGCTGGAGTTCGCTCGAAGGTACGGGTACGCGCTGGGGCTCGCTCGAGGGTACGACGTCCGCTGGTATGGGCATGGAGCACGGTCCGGAGAAGCGCCTTGATATGCGTCTGGAGGCCGGTCGGATTGACGAGACGCTCCGCGCCACGAAGCGCGCGAGGCACGCATTCGCGCCGTCCCGCAGTACGCTGGTGCAGGGCATACTGTACGCGGAGATACTCGGCCGCCCGGGCGGCAGAAGGGCGCGCAGATGAGCGAGCGTACGGTTCTCATAGTCGACGATCAGCCCGACATGCGCCGGATACTCGCAAAGATCACCGAAAAGGCACCGGGGTTTACGGTAGTGGGTGAGTCGGGAGACGGCGAACAGGCCGTGGCGCTCTATGAGGAGCTGCGGCCTGATGTTGTTTTTCTGGACGTCGAGATGCCCGGCATATCGGGCGTGGATTGCGCCCGGCGGATTATCGACATCAACCCGAGGGTCTGCCTTATATTCGCGACGGCCCACGAGCAGTACATGAAGGACGCGTTCGAGCTGTACGCGTTCGACTATCTGCTCAAGCCATTCGATATCGAGCGGGCGCTTGAAACGTACCGCCGGATCGCTCAGACGCTGTCGCGCTCGCAGCTGTCCCAGGCGGCGCCTGCCCAGCCGTCGGTTCCCGGGCTCAACAAGCTGATGATCCGCCACCGGGAGGGCGTAAGCCTGGTAGATATGGCGGATATCATACTGGTGCAGCGCGAGGAGCGCAGCACCGTCATCTATACCGCCGACGAGCGTATCGTGACCAGCGAGACGCTTTCGGATCTCCATAAAAGACTGGATCAGACGCTCTTTTTCCGCAGCCACAAGTCGTATATAATCAATCTGACGATGGTACACAAGATATACCCCTACGGACGCTGGACATACATCGTCAAGCTCAGGAATCTGCGCCAGGACGCGCTGGTCACATACGACAAGATGACGGAGATGGAAAAGGTTTTTAAGTAGCAGCCTCTGAGCCTCGGATACGGAAGCGGCGGGATGCGCCGCTTTCTGTATTATAACGCAGTACAGCCAAATGATGGCAAGCAAATGCTTTTGTGATGCGTTCCTGGTTTTTTTGTATTGACAAGACAGATTGCTTTTCATATAATATACGTTGCGTCCGTGTGGTTTCGTAGCCCCGAAGCCCGCGGTGCGCTGCGGTCACGGCGCCGCGGCGGCGGCTTTGCAACCCGCCGGCACAGAGCTGATTTTCTCTTAACTAAATCGGAGGGTTCACGATGAATACGTTCATGGCCAGAGCCGCGGACATTTCGCGCAAATGGTATATCGTGGATGCCGCCGGAAAGCCACTCGGACGGGTAGCCACACAGGTAGCGACCGTGCTGCGCGGAAAGCACAAGCCTGAATATACTCCCCATGTGGACACCGGCGACCACGTGATCGTCATCAATTGCGACAAAGTCGTATTGACCGGCCGCAAGCTGGATCAGAAATTTTATTACCACCATTCCGGATATCCCGGCGGACTGCGTAAAACCAGTTACCGCGATATGATGGCAAGGAAACCGCTCTTCATCATGCGTAAAGCCGTTCAGGGAATGCTTCCCAAGAATCGGCTGGGCCGGCAGATGATCAAAAAGCTGCGGCTGTACGCAGGCAGCGAGCACAAGCACGAGGCGCAGACGCCCGAAGTGCTGGACCTCTAAAAGAAAGGGACGAACGATGACGCAGGTACAAAACATATCAACGGGCCGCAGAAAAACCTCTGTAGCGCGCGTTCGGCTGGTCCCCGGAAAGGGCGACATAACGATCAACAAGCGCAGCATCGATGATTATTTCGGTCTTGAGACGCTCAAATACATCGTGCGCCAACCTCTTGTGCTCACCGAGACCGAGAGCAAATACGATGTGCTCGTCAATGTCAGGGGCGGAGGGTTTACCGGCCAGGCCGGAGCGATCCGCCAGGCCATCACACGGGCGCTCATCAGGATAGATGCGGAGCTTCGCCCCAAGCTCAAGCAGGCAGGCTTCGTCACCCGAGATCCCCGTATGAAGGAGCGCAAAAAGTACGGACTCAAGGCCGCCCGCCGGGCGCCTCAGTTCTCGAAGCGCTAAAGCCAGTTTTTACCGGGACGCCGCCTGATCGCGGCGTCCCTTCTCATACGGTTATGGACTTCGTGATTTTAAGGTACGGAAATATTAAGGAGGAGCGGCGATGCTGGTCACCACAACTCCCGGCGTAGAGGGAAGGAAAATTACGCAGTACCTGGGGATCGTGTTCGGAGAGGTCATATCAGGCGTGGACTTTGTAAAAGACTTCGCGGCGGGCCTGACGAACTTCTTCGGGGGCCGCTCGAGCTCCTACGAGGGCGAGCTGATAGCGGCGCGGGAATCGGCAATCCGCGAGATGACCGACCGGGCGCAGGGCCTTGGCGCCAACGCCGTTGTGGGCGTGGACATCGACTACGAGGTGCTCGGCCAGGGGAACAACATGCTCATGGTGACCGTCAGCGGTACTGCCGTGCGTGTCGAGTGAGCCGGGCCATA
>JAAYXU010000139.1 GCA_012515725.1 Clostridiales bacterium
ACCCCATCTGCAGGGAAAGTCCATCGTGACGCTGTTCTATGAGAACAGCACCCGCACGCGGATGTCGTTCGAGCTGGCCAGTAAATACATGTCGGCGGCATCCGCGAACATCGCCGCGTCGGCAAGCTCCGTATTAAAGGGAGAAACCCTTGCCGACACCGGACGGACGCTCGACCGTATGGGAACCGATATACTCATCATGCGCCACCCGATGGCGGGCGCGCCCCATATGCTGGCCCGCCAGGTGAAGGCCGGCGTCATCAACGCAGGCGACGGCATGAACGAGCATCCCACCCAGGCGCTTCTCGACCTCTTCACGATAAGCGAAAAGCTGGGCGGCTTTACGGGACTTAAGGTAGCGATCGTTGGCGACATACTGCACAGCCGCGTCGCCCGCAGCAATCTATGGGGCCTGACCGCGATGGGCGCGAGGGTGACGCTGGCCGGACCCGCGACGCTGCTGCCCCCGGGCATAGAGACCTGCGGGGCGGAGGTGACGACCTGTGTGGACGACGCGGTACGGGACGCCGACGTGGTCATGGGCCTGCGCATACAAAAGGAGCGCCAGCAGGCCGGTCTGATACCCTCTCTGCGCGAGTATCACAGGGAGTTCGGCATCGGCGAGGCACGGCTGGCTCTGGCGCGTCCGGGAGCGCTCGTCATGCACCCCGGGCCGGTCAACCGGGGCGTGGAGCTAACCAGCGCGCTAATAGACGGCTCAGCGTCTGTTATCGACGAGCAGGTGACAAACGGCGTCGCGGTGCGCATGGCGCTGCTGTTTCTGATGACGAGGAGGGCGGAGGCATGAGCGGCATACTGCTAAAGGGCGGGCGTGTCATCGACCCGGCGCGCGGGCTGGACGGTGTCGCCGACGTGCTGATACGCGACGGCATGATCGCCGAGGTGGGCGCGGATCTTTCGGCGCATGGAAGCGAGCCGGTAGACGCAGCGGGGTTTGTGGTCGCGCCGGGATTCGTGGACATGCACTGTCACCTGCGCGAGCCCGGCCACGAGTATAAGGAGACGATCGCGACAGGAACCCGCGCCGCCGCGCTGGGGGGCTTCACCGCGGTAGCCCCGATGGCAAACACAGAGCCTGTCAACGACAACGCCGCCGTGACGGCCTTTATACTGGACAGAGCGCGGCGGGAGGGCGCGGCGCGCGTGCTGCCTGTGGGGGCCGTTACAAAGGGGCTTCTTGGCCGGGAGCTTACGCAGATGGGCGAACTTAAGGCCGCCGGATGCGTCGCGCTGTCCGACGACGGGCACGCGGTCTCGACCGCGCGGATGATGCGGCTTGCTCTCCAGTACGCTTCGCAGTTCGGGCTGCTTGTCATCGACCACTGCGAGGAACCGACGCTCACGCAGGGCGGCGCGATGAACGAGGGTGTCCTCTCCACGATTCTGGGCCTTGCCGGTATCCCGGGAGCGGCCGAGGAAATCATCGTAGCCCGGGATATCGCGCTGGCCGCGTCGCTGGGGCTTCGCGTCCACCTGACGCATCTGTCAACGGCGGGCAGCGTGGCGCTCGTCCGCGAGGCAAAGGCCCGCGGCGTCCGCGTGACCGCCGACACATGCCCGCACTACGTCGCCGCGACCGAGGCGCTCATCGGCGACTACGACACGAACGCTAAGGTCAATCCGCCGCTGCGCGGCGAGGCCGACCGCGCCGCCGTGATCGCGGGCCTCGTGGACGGTACGCTCGACTGCATCGCGACCGACCACGCGCCCCATCACGCCGACGAAAAGAATGTCGAGTTCGATCTGGCGGCAAACGGAATATCGGGGTTCGAGAGCGCGTTCACGCTGTGCCATACGGCGCTGGTCGCGTCGGACGCGATGACGCTGCCCGCGCTTATAGAGAAAATGTCACTGGCTCCGGCCCGCGTACTGGGCACGCGCCTTGGTACGCTGACTCCGGGCGCGGCAGCCGATATCGTGGTGCTGGATCCCGGCGCGTCCAGCGTCATCGACCCGGATACGTTCTGCTCCAAGGGAAAAAACTCGCCGTTTCGGGGTTTTGCGGGCAAAGGGCGCGTGGTGCATACGCTGCTGGGTGGACGCTTCGTGGTGCGAGACGGCGCGCTGGCTGTATAATATAAGTATTGATTAATAATTATTCATATGCTATACTGAAGAGACCGAAAGGAGGCTCCCCGTGATCATCGACAGACTTATCGAGGCGATCGGTGCGCTCGGCAATCCGACGGTAGCCGGACTGGACACACGGATAGAACATCTGCCCGAATCTTTCCAGAAACGGTGGGATATCGGCACAGCCGCCGGGGCAGCCCAGGCTATCTCCGCGTTCAACCGCAGCCTTATCGACGCGCTTATTGATATCGTCCCATGTATAAAGATACAGGCGGCATGCTATGAGCTGTATGCCGAGGCGGGTCTTTCGGCCCTGCGGGACACGGCCGGGTACGCGCGCTCCCGGGGCATGCTGGTGATCGCCGACGTGAAACGGGGAGACATCGGCTCTACTTCCGCCGCGTATTCGGCGGCCTGGATCGGGCGCTGCGGCGGACAGCCGGTATTTGACGCGGACTTTGTGACCGTCAACCCGTATCTTGGCGCCGACGGCATCGCGCCGTTTCTCGAGGACTGCCGCCGCTATGACAAGGGTATTTTCATACTCGTCAAGACGTCGAACCCCTCCTCGTCGGAGCTGCAGGATCTGCGGCTTGCCGACGGACGCGCCGTATACGAGGCTGTTGCCGATCGCGTCGCCGTGTGGGGCGAGGGGCTTACGGGAAGCCATGGCTACAGCGCCGCGGGCGCGGTCGTAGGCGCTACCCATCCCGAGCAGGGCGCGGCGCTGCGGCGGCGGATGCCCGGCATATTCTTCCTGCTGCCCGGCTACGGCGCGCAGGGGGCGACGGGGGCCGATATCGTCCGCATGTTCGACAGGGAGCGCGGGGGCGCGATCGTCAACGCGTCCCGCAGCCTGCTGACCGCCTGGAGGAAGCGCGGAACCGACGATTTCGCGTCGGCGGCCCGCGACGAAGCCATATCGATGCGGGAAGACATCATGGGCGCGCTGGGGCGCGTCCGGTATCATTGAGGGGAGCGATTACGTGGCATATTTGGTGCTTGAGGATGGTTCGGTATACGAGGGAGAGGGGTTCGGCGCGACCCGCACCGACGTTATTGGAGAGGTTGTTTTCAATACCGGCATGACCGGCTACCAGGAAATACTGACCGATCCATCCTGCTACGGACAGATCGTGCTCATGACCTACCCGCTTATAGGCAACTACGGCGTCAACTGGGAGGATCCCGAGTCGTTACGTCCGCAGGTAAAGGCTTTCGCGGTCCGCGAGCTGTGCGAGGTACCCAGCAACTGGCACAGTGAGGGGAGTCTCAACGACTATCTCAAGCGTCACGGCATCATGGGCATACAGGGCATCGACACGCGGGCGCTGACCCGGAAACTGCGCAGCCGAGGTACGATGCGGGGTATGCTGTCCGAGAGGATGCCTGCGCCGGGCAGCCTGGCGGCCATGCGAAGCTACACGGCTGTGCGCCCGGTCGACGCGGTTACGTGCGCCGAGCGGTTCGAAATACCAGGAAAAGGGCCCACCGTGGCCGTGCTGGATCTGGGCCTCAAAGCCAGTATTCTCTCATCGCTGCGTGCGCGCGGCTGCCGCCTTCTCGTATACCCGGCGCACACGCCCGCCCAGGAGATACTGCGGGACGAACCAGGCGGGCTTGTCCTCACAAACGGACCGGGCAATCCCAATGAAAACCCCGAGATCATAGAAAACCTCCGCAGCCTCGCAGGCCGGCTCCCTATTTTCGGCATCTGTCTGGGCCATCAGCTACTGGCCCTTGCCTGCGGGGCAGATACACAGCCGCTGCGCTACGGCCACCGGGGTTCCAACCACCCGGTCAAGGACCTGGACAGAGACCGCGTGTATATCACTTCCCAGAATCACGGCTATACGATCGTCGAGGAAACGCTGCCCGCAAATATGAGGATCAGCCACCGCAACTGGAACGACCAGACCATCGAAGGGATTCGCTATGAGGATCATCCCACGTTTACGGTGCAGTTTCATCCGGAAGCCAGTCCAGGCCCGAAGGATACCGGGTACCTGTTTGACGAGTTCATCGGCAGCCTGACGGTCAGCAATAAGATATCCGGGAACGCAAACCGGATGAATTGAACGGAGCGAAGGATGGCATATCTGGTTTTGGAAGACGGATCGGTCTACGAGGGAGAGGGGTTCGGCGCGACCCGCACCGACGTTATTGGAGAGGTTGTTTTCAATACCGGCATGACCGGCTACCAGGAAATACTGACCGATCCATCCTGCTACGGGCAGATCGTGCTCATGACCTACCCGCTTATAGGCAACTACGGCGTCAACTGGGAGGATCCCGAGTCGTTACGTCCTCAGGTAAAGGCTTTCGCGGTCCGCGAGCTGTGCGAAGTGCCCAGCAACTGGCACAGTGAGGGGAGTCTCAACGACTATCTCAAGCGTCACGGCATCATGGGCATACAGGGCATCGACACGCGGGCGCTGACCCGGATACTGCGCAGCCGAGGTACGATGCGGGGTGTGCTGTCCGAGAGGATGCCCGTGCCGGGCAGCCTGGCAGCCATGCGAAGCTACGCGGTCGTGCGCCCGGTCGACGCGGTTACGTGCGCCGAGCGGTTCGAAATACCAGGAAAAGGGCCCACCGTGGCCGTGCTGGATCTGGGCCTCAAAGCCAGCATACTCACGTCGCTGCGCAGGCGTGGCTGCCGCATGATCGTGTACCCGGCCGGTACGCCGCCAAGCGTGATTCTTCGGGACGAGCCGGACGGGCTGCTGCTTACCAACGGGCCGGGCGACCCGAAAGACAACGCCGATATCGTGGAAAACATACGCGGTCTCACAGGCCGGCTGCCGATATTGGGCATATGCCTGGGTCATCTGCTCCTGGCTCTTGCCTGCGGGGCAGATACACAGCCGCTGCGCTACGGCCACCGCGGTTCCAACCACCCGGTCAAGGATATCGCGAAGGATCGGGTGTACATCACCACGCAGAACCACGGATATTCCGTCGTCGAGGATTCCCTCACAAAGGATATGATAGTCAGCCACCGCAACTGGAACGACAGTAGCATCGAGGGGATCCGCTATACGGGCCATCCCTCGTTCTCGGTGCAGTTCCATCCCAAGGCCAGTCCGGGAATCATGGACACCGGTTATCTTTTCGACGAATTTATCGGGGAGCTTGGCACCGGCAGCGCCGGTAAAACGCTCTACACGGAATTGGAGTAGCAATATGCCGCTTAACAGTAACATTAAGAAGGTACTGGTCATAGGATCCGGGCCCATCGTCATCGGTCAGGCAGCGGAGTTCGACTACGCGGGCACGCAGGCCTGCCGCGCCCTCCGCGAGGAGGGTATCAAGGTCGTGCTCGTCAACAGCAACCCCGCCACCATCATGACCGACCCCGACATCGCGGACTATGTGTATATGGAGCCGCTCTGCCCAGATTCTATACGCAGCATCATCCGCAGAGAGCGTCCCGACAGCCTTCTGCCCACGCTGGGGGGCCAGACCGGACTCAATCTGGCGATGGAGCTTCACGAGTCGGGCGTACTTGCCGAGTACGGCGTCCGTATGCTGGGCACACCGGCCGAGTCGATACGCAGGGCGGAGGACCGCGAGGCCTTTAAGCAGACCATGGAGGAGATCGGGGAGCCCTGCATCGATTCGGTCATCGTACACGAGATCGATACCGCGCTCGAGTTCGCGGCCCGCGCAGGGTATCCCGTGATCGTGCGCCCCGCCTACACGCTGGGCGGCGAGGGCGGTGGCATCGCCGGGGACGACATCGAGCTTGCGCGCATCTGCGCGGACGGGCTGCGTTACTCCCGGGTGGGCCAGTGTCTTATTGAAAAGAGCGTGGCGGGCTTTAAGGAAATAGAGTACGAGGCGATCCGGGACGCGAAGGGCAACTGCATCACGGTCTGCAACATGGAAAACGTCGACCCGGTGGGTATTCACACGGGCGACTCGATCGTGGTGGCCCCCTCCCAGACGCTGCGCGACGCCGAGCACCAGATGCTGCGCGCGTCAGCCGTCAATATAATCAGCGCTCTCAAAATCGAGGGCGGGTGCAATATTCAGTTCGCGCTGGATACCGACAGCGCCCGGTACTATGTCATCGAGGTCAATCCCCGGCTGTCGCGTTCCTCGGCGCTCGCCTCCAAGGCGACCGGCTACCCGATCGCAAAGGTTGCGACCCGCATCGCGGTCGGATACGCGCTGGACGAGATCGTCAACAGCGTGACCGGCAAGACATACGCGAGCTTTGAGCCGACGCTCGACTATGTCGTGGTCAAGTTCCCGCGCTGGCCGTTTGATAAATTTACGACCGCCGAAAAGACGCTGGGCAGCCGCATGAAGGCGACCGGTGAGGTCATGAGCATCGGCGCGAATTTTGAATCGGCGTTTTTGAAGGCCGTCCGCTCGCTGGAGCTGGGGTTGTGGAGCCTCGAGTTCCGCGACGCGCTAAAAACCTCCGACGAAGAACTCGAGCGGCTGCTCCACTGGCAGAGCGACGAGCGGATATTCGTAGTAACAGAGGCGCTCCGCCGGGGCGTATCGCCCCGCCATATATACGACATTACCCGTATCGACCAGTGGTACCTTTATAAGCTTCAAAACATCGTGCGCACCGAGGAATCGGTCAAGGCGGCCGGGAAAAGCTATCTGACAGCGCAAAACCTGCGCCGCATGAAAAGGATGGGCTTTGCCGACCGCGCGATCGCGGCCTGGTGCGGCATAGCCGAGAAGGACGTACGCGACATGCGCCGCCGGATGGGTATACTGCCTACATTTAAAATGGTCGACACATGCGGGGCCGAGTTCGACGCGGTGAGCCCCTACTACTACTCGACCTACGACACCGAGAACGAGGCGAATCCCGCCCCCGGCCGTTCGGTGGTGGTGCTGGGCTCCGGGCCCATCCGCATCGGGCAGGGCGTGGAGTTTGACTACTGCTCGGTCCACTCGGTATGGGCGCTCAAGGAGGCCGGATACGAGACCGTCATCATCAACAATAACCCCGAGACCGTTTCCACAGACTTCGATACGTCCGACCGGTTGTATTTCGAGCCGCTGACGCCCGAGGACGTGGGAAACGTGCTGGATCTGGAGCGGCCCGTGGGCGTCGTGGTGCAGTTCGGCGGGCAGACGGCGATCAAGCTGGCCCAGGCGGTGGAGGAGATGGGCTACACAATACTGGGCACGCCGCTGGCCGACATAGACGCCGCCGAGGACCGCAAGCAGTTCGACGCGCTGGTCGAGCGGCTGGGCATACTGCGCCCGCAGGGCGGCACTGTCTTTACCGCTGAGGAGGCGCTGGAGCTGGCCCGAAGGCTCGGGTACCCGGTGCTGGTTCGTCCCAGCTACGTGCTGGGCGGACAGGGAATGCAGATCGCGCACTCCGACGCAGACATATGCGAATTCATGGCGGTCATAAACCGCTACGGGCGGCAGGATCACCCGATCCTCGTAGACAAATACCTTTCGGGCAAGGAAATCGAGGTCGACGCGATCAGCGACGGCGAGGACATACTCATCCCCGGCATCATGGAGCACATCGAGCGGTCGGGCGTCCATTCGGGCGACAGCATATCGGTGTATCCGGCATTCTCGCTGTCGCGCAGGCTGCAGGACACGATCGTCGAAACGACCAGGCGGCTGTCCATCGCTCTGCATGTACGGGGCATGATCAATATACAGTACATCGTCAGCAACGATGAGCTGTACATCATCGAGGTCAATCCCCGCTCAAGCCGAACCGTTCCCTATATCAGCAAGGTGACCGGCGTGCCGATGGTCGCGCTTGCGACCCGGTGCGCGCTGGGAGAGGGCCTACGCGCCATGGGCTACGGAACCGGTCTTGTACCGGCCCGCGATCTTTTTGCCGTCAAGGTGCCGGTTTTCTCCTTTGAAAAGCTGCCCGATCTGGAGGTCAGCCTGGGCCCTGAGATGAAGTCTACGGGCGAGGTGCTGGGACTTTCCCGCGACTACAGCGAGGCGGTGCTCAAGGGGCTGCTGGCCGCCGTAATGCGCATCCCCGACAGCGGCGATATACTCCTCTCGGTGCAGGACAATGACAAGCAGGATCTGCTGCCGCTTGCTGAGGATCTGGCGGCGCTGGGCTACAACCTCTACGCGACCGCCGGGACGGCGCACGTGCTCAATCACGGCTACGTAGCCGCTTCGCTTGTGGGCCGGTTCAGCGAGCCATCCCCGAACCTCGCCGACATGATACGAGGCGGTCATGTTCGGCTCATAATCAATACCGCGACCAAGGGGCGCGATCGGCGGCGCGACGGTTTCCGCATCCGCAGGATGGCCGTCGAGTACAAGATCCCATGCCTGACGTCGCTCGATACTGCCCGGGCGCTCATACAGAGTCTTAAGCTCAACAGAACCCGTACGGAAATCACGCCGCTGGGGCTCCATGAGCTCACACAGACCCCAAGGGGGACCCAATGAAGAAGCGTTTCGAGGGCGCTCTCACCGCTGTACGCGAGGTGGCGCGCGATATATTCGAGCTGACGGTCGAAAGCGATCTGGCGCGCACGCCGTCTCTGCCGGGCCAGTTCGTCCATGTCGCGGTGCCCGGCGGCGATCTGCTGCTGCGGCGGCCTATCAGCCTATACGACGTCGACCGGACGGCGGGCGTGTTCCGGCTGATCGTACAGCAGAAGGGCGAGGGAACCGCCCGTCTGTGCGCGCTTGCGCCCGGCGCGAAGCTCGATCTCTTAGGCCCGCTGGGGCGGGGTTTCACGCTGCCCGCGGGAGCGCGCCGGGTGGCGCTCGCGGGCGGGGGCATCGGGGCCGCGCCGCTGTGCTACTGCCTGCGTAAGTGGCCAGGCGTAGAATTCGAGATGTTCGTTGGCTTTCGCGGCGCGCAGTACGCGTACGGGCTTCATGAGTTCGGCGCGCGCTCCCGGCTGTACGCAGCGTCTGACGACGGCTCGCTGGGACAAAAGGGATTTGTGACCGAGCTGCTTGCCCAAAGGCTCGAGCAGCAGTCATTCGACGCGGTGCTGGCTTGCGGTCCGCTGCCCATGCTGCGCGCGCTGGCTCGGGTAATGGCCGCGCACCCCGATATACCATGCCAGATTTCGCTCGAGGAGCGGATGGGCTGCGGAGTAGGGGCCTGCCGCGTATGCGCCTGCCGGATACGGGAGGCCGGAGAGGAGCGCTATATGCGGGTATGCCGGGACGGACCGGTATTTCCGATAGAAAAGGTGGTGCTCGAATGAATCTGTCGGTCGAGCTGTGCGGCGTGCGCATGCGGAACCCTGTCATCGCGGCATCGGGCTGCTTCGGGTTCGGCAGGGAAATAGCGCCGCTCCTTGGCGGTCTGTCGCGGCTGGGGGGCGTCGCGCTCAAGGCCATTACGCTCGAGCGCCGGGAGGGAAACCCGCCGCCCCGCATCGCGGAGACGCCCTCGGGCGTACTCAACAGCGTGGGACTTCAAAACCCGGGGCTTGAGGCATTCCTTAGCGAAGAGCTGCCATGGCTTGCGGACGCGGACACCGTGCTTTTCGCCAATATCGCGGGCGCTACGCTGGACGAGTACCGCCGCGTCGCCGAGGGTCTCAACGACACGCCGATCCCGTTTGTCGAGCTTAACATATCCTGTCCCAACGTAAAGGCGGGGGGCGCGGCTTTCGGCGTCGACCCGGACGCGGTCCACAGGGCGACCGGCGCTGTCCGCGCGGTGTGCGGCAAAAAGCTCATCGTCAAGCTCACTCCCAATACGGCCGACATCGCGGGCAGCGCAGCGGCGGCCGAGGCGGCGGGGGCCGACGGCGTCAGCCTCATCAATACGCTGACCGGCATGGCCGT
>JAAYXU010000140.1 GCA_012515725.1 Clostridiales bacterium
AGATTCTCGCGCCAGAAGAGTATTCCCGCCAGTATCGGTATGACGTTCGAGAATGAATTGATGAGCACCGCTATCGAAGCGGGCCCGGTGGAAATCTCGCGCGCGTAGAGTATCTGAAAGAGCGCGCTTATCACGCCGTAGAGCACGCCTCCTATCACCGAATAGAGCGAGGGTACGGTCAGCCGGTTCGCTAGAGCGGGCGTTACGATAACGGTCATGATCGCGAAAAGCGCCGCCGTGAAGAGATGCGCGTCGAGGATCGTTTTTACATGCCTGCGGCTCACGTAACTATGAAATATCGTCTTAAGAACCCCGCCACTTACGGCGAGCCAGAGAAGTCCATACTGCATACTTACCTCTTTCAAGCCCTGTGCGGGCATATTCTACCGCCGTCTGCGGGAGCATATACGCCCGCGCTCGCTGTTCCTATCATGCGGGCTCGGGCCCGCCGGACACCGGCGTTATCCTGCCGTCGCTCATGCGGTACACAGCGTCCATCCTGGGCAGTATCGCCATATCGTGCGTCGCGATGATCACGCAGCAGCGCTCCTCGTGCGCCAGCGCGACCAGCAGGTCGACGATCCTGTCTCCGTTGTCGGTATCAAGATTCCCTGTTGGCTCGTCGGCCAGTATCAGCCTGCGGTCCATGGTCAGGGCCCGGGCGATCGCGACGCGCTGCTGTTCGCCCCCGCTGAGCATGCCCGGGAAACGATTGAGCGCCGTCTCGGGCAGGGATACCCTTGCCGCCAGCTCGCGGGCCTTGTCCCGCGCGGCATTCCCGCCCAGTCCCATAAGCTCCATCGGGTACATGATATTTTCCATCACCGTCAGCAGCGGAAAAAGCCGGAAGTTCTGATATATGAGCGCCGCGCACTCGCGCCGGTATTTATTAAGGTCCATGCGCGATGTGGGGACGCCCTCGAAGAGCACCTCGCCCGATTGCGGGAGATCGAGCCCCGCCAGCAGCGAAAGCAGCGTGCTCTTGCCACTGCCGGATTTGCCTACGATAGCGTAGACTTTCCCGCGCTCGAACGCGCAGTCTATGCCGATCATCGCGTCCACGCGCTGGTAGCGGCTCGTATAGCTGTATGAGACTTCACGAAGCTCTATAAGACTCATCGTCAACCCCCTAATCCTCCTGGGAGAGTATGCTCAGCACCGCCGCCCTGCCCATGACGCGGATGGACAGAGCGCAGCCAATGATATAGCAGACGGCAAACCCGGCGGTAAGGATTATATGAAGTGCGCCCGACGGCCGGGCGTACAGTGTCCAGGCCGCAAGTCCTACCGAGCAGCCTAATAGGCACAAGAGACTCTGCTCATAGAAAAACGAAAGGAACGCGCAGGATGGTTCTGCGCCCAGCCCGCGCATCGTCGCGAACTCCTTCCTGCGGCTTACGCTTATGAGATAGGAGACGATAAAGCCGATCGCGCCCACCAGTATGTACAGGAAAGGATACAGTATCCGGATGTAGCGGATCTGCTGCGTGAGCGTGCTCACCGCGGTCAGCAGGCTTTTGTCCCCAAATACGATAAAAGAGCGAATCTGCCCGGCGCGGTTCACCTGCGAATATCCCTGCTCGCTCAGATACGTCTTGAAATCACCAAGCCGCTCCGAATCGGCCACCGTGAAAACTGCGCTATCAAAAATATACCGATAGAGCTTTACCCGCATCTCTTCGGGATCGCCGGTGAGTTGGTCAGGGTCAATATACGCGCCCAGCTGGCAGTATATGTTGTCCTTACTCCCCTGCTTGACGTAGCTTCCGACGACTCGCAAATCCAAATGGTTGTAGCGGTACATATTTCCTGTCGCTGTCGCGACGCGTATCGTATCACCCAACCGGACGCCGGTCTCCTCCATAAGCGACGTGGAAACCATGCAGCCCGGGCTGTCGTCCACGCTATCCGCGAGGAACGACACGTCATATCCGCTCAGAAACTCGGTGATGATCGTGTCGCTGTAGTAGAATTCCGGCGACTTGGCAAGGTCGTTTGTGAGTATTACCGCCGGCCCACGGAGTATCTCGTTGTACAGCGTCTCGGCGGCGAACGACGACTGGGGCGCCTCAAGCAGCGCGACGAACTGCGGCTCCCCGTCCACGACCGACCGCCCCAGATAGCGGCTCGGAACGCTCTTTGTGACGCTGAGCTCG
>JAAYXU010000141.1 GCA_012515725.1 Clostridiales bacterium
CAGCAGGCCGGGAGCAGATCAAAGAAGTGCAGCAGGAGCAGGAAGAGCAACAGGAAGAGAAGAAGTACAAGAATCATGGCCAGCAGGTAAAGGACGCCGTGCACAAGCGGAACGAACACAGGAAAAACGGTAAGCACGGGCAAGAGGACTATAAAAACCATGGCCAGCAGGTAAGGGACGCCGTGCATGAGCGGAATAAGCAGTTCAAGGAGATACGGATGGAAATAAAGGAGCTCTGGAAGGCGACCCGCGACGAGCTAAAAGAGCAGCGCAAGCAAATCGTTGAATACAAAAAGACTCTCATCGAGCAGTATCAGGCCATGAAAAAGATGGGCGATGAGGAACGCGCCCAGAAAATGGAGCAGCTCCGGCAGCTCCATGAGCAAATCATTGAGGCTCACCGGTACAACCTGGAGGTGCGCTGGGCCGCCCGCCAGCAGGTGCGAGCCATACTTGACAGCATCACCGTGTGCGAAACCCCGCCTTCACAAAACGAAGTGGATTCGGTGGCAAACGCGCTAGGCGGTGTTTAACCCCCTTAGTCACCCGATTAGCCTGCCGGGACGCCCGGCAGGCGCTTTTTTTTAAAAAGGCTATCATTTTGCAAAGTCGATTTGCGCGACTTTGTGGTATAATAGTGCAAATAACGAATAAATACGAGAGAAAACGAGCGGATGGAACGCATATGATTTGTTTTATCGTCAACTCGATCGCGGGCAAAGGTAAAGCTCTGCGTATCATCGAGCGGATCGCCGGACGTCTTAGCCGGGAGAAGGTTCCCCATGATATACGCTATACCGCCTATCCGGGCCACGCCACCACGCTCACCAGGGAAGCCATCTCCGACGGATACACGACCATCGTCGCGGTGGGAGGCGACGGCTCGGTGGGGGAGGTGGCTACCGGTCTGCGGGAAACCGGGGCGGCACTGGGAGTCATACCCGGCGGATCGGGTAATGATTACTGCCGTGCGCTTGGAATTCCCGCCGATCCGATGCGCGCGCTCGACATCGTGCTGGCGGGAAGGCGGCGCATGGCTGACGCGTTGAGCGTGAACGACAGGCTGTTCATGAACATCGCTAACATCGGCTTTGGAAACGCGGTGGCGATTCAGGCCGAGCGGTTCAAGAAGCTGGGGCGGTTTGCATATCTGTTTGCGGTATTCTTTACTGTCTCACGCTTCCGCGGCGTTCCCGTCCGCTTCACGCTCGACGGACAGCAGTTCGAGCAGCCGATACTCCTCATGGATATCGGATGCGGGACACATCTGGGCGGCGGCATGAACGCGCTGCCCTGCGCCGACCCGTTCGACGGCATGCTGGACGTATGCTTCGTGGACAACGTAAGTCCTTCCACAATCATCCGTCTGCTTCCCCTCTATATGTCGGGCAGGCATGGGAAGCTTCCGATCGCCCATTTTCACAGGTGTCGCAGCGTGACGCTGGAGTACCCAGAAGGTCCCGTGACGGTGGGGGCCGACGGCGAGCGCGTGGCGGAGACCGGCCGAACGCAGGTGACGATTCTCCCCGCCGCTGTTCCGGTAATCGTTCCATAATACTTGCCTGGGCTCGGCGGGCCGCGCTGTCCGGTATTTTTTTTCGCGCGCCGGCCGAAAATAAATGGGAAAACCAAAGGAGGTCTTTCCATGTCGCGGGTATCCTGTATCAATTGCGGCGAAGAGGATGATGTGCGCAGTATGACCGTTTGTTCCACATGCGACGGGTACATTTGCGCCCGCTGCGCCTCGCTGCAGGGCGGGCAGTGCGGCCGGTGTCGTCAGTCCAGCTTTACAAACAGCGAGCCGCTGTAGCTAATCGTCGTCATACCATCCTGTCTGCCGCATCGCTTTGCGCCCAAGCCTTCCGTTCGCAGGCTTTTTTGGTGCGCGCATTAAAATGGGTCAGGCGTGCCATTGGGCGGCAGGAAAGAAAGGGGGAGCCCGTATGAAGAATCTGGAGGGTTTGCTCATAAATACTCCCGGAGGACACTTCCCGCGCGATACGGCGGCGGGTATCCTCACCCGGATCGCGTCATGACCGCGGGAGCGGAACCGCCACCGCCCGTAATCCGCAGCTTCGCCCCGATCGCGGACACCCGATGCCGCGCGCTCATACTGGGCAGCATGCCGGGGGTCGCCTCGCTGCGGGAGGGGCGGTATTACGCGCACCCGCGCAACGCATTCTGGCCCATCATGACAGAGCTCCTCCAATTGGATCCTAAGGCGGGATACGAGGAGCGATTCCACGGACTCCTGCGACGCGGGATCGCGCTGTGGGATGTGGCGGCCCAGTGCCGCAGGCCGGGCAGCGCCGACGCGGCGATCCGCGAGTGTCGCCCGAACGACATTCCTGGCCTCACAAAAAAGTGTCCGGAGCTGCGCCATATCTATTTTAATGGCCGAGCCGCCCAGCAGCTTTTTTTTAGGTTCATGCCGGCCGATCTGGTAGAGAACGCGGGTATCGGGACCCATCGGCTTCCCTCAACCAGTCCGGCGTATCCGTTGGCGTTTGAAGACAAGCTTGACGCCTGGCGGGCGATACTGCGCGGGCTGAAAATGTAAAATTATCATTAAATCGTGCAACTTTATATATGGTATTAAATCGCGCTGTGTGATATAATGCGCAACGATGGGGTTCTGATCCAAAATGAAGGTAGAGGAGACTGTCAATGACCATCAGAATGGGAATCCTGGGATTCGGCGGAATGGGCAACTGGCACTTTAACCACGCGCCTCAGGTCGACGGCGTTCAGGTAGTCAGCGCACACGACATCGATCCGGCGCGTCTTGCCGCAGCCCGTGAGAACGGACTTAAGGCATACGAGAGCCGCGAGGAGTTTCTGGCTGATCCCGACATCAACTTCGTGCTTGTAGCCACGCCCAATCATCTGCACAAGCAGTTCTCAATCGAGGCGCTGCGGGCTGGTAAGCATACTATGTGCGAAAAGCCGGTGACTGTGTCGGTCGCTGATCTGGACGAAATCATCGCCGTGTCGAAGGAGACAGGCCGCCTTTTCACCGTTCACCAGAACCGCCGCTGGGATCGCGACTACCAGGTGCTGTGCAAGGTCATCAGGGACGGCACGCTGGGCAAGGTTTATTCGATCGAGAGCAAGGTGTTCGGCAACAACGCCAAGTTCCACGGCTGGCGCGCGCTCCCCGAGTACGGCGGCGGTATGGTGCTGGACTGGGGCGTGCACCTCATGGACCACTTTACGTTCCTGTATCCCGATCGGAAAATTAAGACCGTGTTCGCTCAGCTTTTCAGCCTCGCCAATCCCGGCGTGGACGACCTTTTCAAGGTTGAGATCGTGTTCGAGGGCGGCCCGTCGGTCCATGTACAGGTCGGAACGTACGGCCTGCGCAAGCCTCCGCGCTTCTTCGTGCTGGGCGATCTGGGCACACTGACGATCGACGACTTTACGGGCGAGAAGGGCGGCATCACAGTCGTCAAGCATACGATCGACGAGCTGGGCAACGTCATAATCACGACCACCGCGGGGCCTACCCGCACGATGGCGCCGTGGCCCGACGAATGCTTCGACAAGCTGGAGCTTCCGCCCGCCACGAAGTCCTGGACCAGCCTTTACGAGAATCTTGTGGGCGTGCTTCGCGGCTCCGCCGAGCTTATCGTCACGCCTGAGAGTGTGCGGCGCACGATGCGGCTCATAGAGGCTGTATTTGAAAGCGCCAGGACCGGCGCGTCGGTGGCAGTCGATCTCTAAAACTCAATAATGAACGCATCGCAGGGTGCCCTTAGGGGAGAATAGGGAACAGGGTGCAAATCCCGGCGGACCCGCCACTGTATACGGTAGCGCGCTTCAATACCACCGGCTCGGGCCGGGAAGGGAATGCCGCGCGAGCCCGGAGCCAGGAGACCTGCCAGGCGATGAGTACGGAAATGAAGGAAAAGTTTCCGGATGCTGTTTGCGTCCGGAAACTTTATTTATAAGGAGGATTTATGATGGTTAACTATGAAATACCCGCGCTCGACGCGGCCGCGATGGAGCGGACCAGGGCATGGCTTAACGGTCTTGTTAAGCCCGTGGGCTCGCTGGGGCGACTGGAGGAAATCGCGATCCGGCTGGCCGGGATCACCGGTCAGGTTCACAGCACGCCAGGCAGGAACCGGGTCGTCGTATTCGCCGCCGACAACGGCGTGCACGCGCAGGATATCACGCCGGTGCCCCAGGCGGTGACGGCGATACAGACCGCGAACATGACGCGCGGCGTGTGCGGTATCAACGTGCTATCCCGGCACGCGGGCTGCGAGCTTGTCGTGGTGGACGTGGGCGTCGCGACCGACTCGCCTATACCCGGCACGGTAGACCGCAGGGTCCGGCGCGGCACCGCGGATATCGCGCGGGGCCCGGCCATGACGCGGGAGGAGGCGATGCGCGCGATGGAGACGGGGACGCGGATGGCCCATGAGGCGGCAGACGAGGGCGTTCGCCTGCTGGGCGCGGGCGAGATGGGCATATGCAATACTACGACCAGCAGCGCAATGCTGGCGGCCTTTACGGGACTGCCGGTGCCGCAGATCACAGGCCGCGGAGCGGGCATCGACAGCGAGGGGCTCCGCCGCAAGATCGCCGTCATCGAGGAAGCGCTGAGGGTCAACCGGCCCGATCGGTCGGATCCGCTGGACGTCCTTGCCAAGGTGGGCGGTCTTGACATAGCCGCGATGGCCGGGCTCTACCTGGGCGCGGCGGAGCGGAGGATACCGGTTGTCGTGGACGGCTTCATATCGGCTATAGCCGCGCTGACCGCGGTGCGCGTCGATGAGCGGGCGCGGGATTACCTTTTCGCGTCGCACAGCTCAATGGAGCCGGGATATATGCCGACCATATGCGAGCTGCAGCTCGCGCCGTCGCTGACGCTCGATATGCGCCTCGGAGAGGGAACGGGCTGCCCGCTCATGTTCTTTATTATTGAGGCCGCGATGCGGCTGTGCAATGACATGGCCACATTCGAGCAGGGCGCGATCGACAACAGCGGGTTCGTCGACATACGCGAGGACGGTGTATAGTCGTATGGCGCAAGCCGTTGGCGGCATTACCGGGCGGGCTGGTCTCCCCATATACCTCGCATCCAGGCAAGGCCCCGCCGTGCTGCCGTCTCCCCGTCGGGCCAGGGCAGCGCCTCCAGCGATACCGCCCGGTCGTATCCGATATCGATGAGCGCGCGGCCTACCGCCGCGAAGTCGACGCTGCCCGCGCCCGGATACCGCCTGTTGCTGTCGGATATGTGTACGTGCGCGATGCGCCCCCGGCACGACACGAAGGCCTCCGCGATGTCGGGATCCTCTATGAACATATGGTGGGTATCGAGCAGCAAGCCGATATCCTGCATACCGGGACGCTGGAGGAACCCGAGCGTTTCCTTCGTGGTATTGAGAAGC
>JAAYXU010000142.1 GCA_012515725.1 Clostridiales bacterium
AAGCACACATCGAGCGATTTTTATATGCTGAACCGAATAAAGGCGCGGTTCCCCGACAAGCTCGTATTCAACGGGTACGACGAGATGTTTGTGTCTGGAATGGCGATGGGCGCGGACGGCGGCATCGGCACGACCTATAACTTCATGGCCGAGAAATTTATTAATATGTGGACGCTGTGCCGCCAGGGGCAGTACGAAAAGGCCCGGGCGGTGCAGTCCCGGGCTAACGAGATCATCGAAGCGCTGCTCAGCGTGGGCGTGCTGCCCGGCACGAAGGAGATACTCCGCCTTATGGGGCTGGACGTTGGCGTATGCCGCAGGCCGTTCCGGACGCTTCGCGATGCGGAGCGGGAAATGCTGCGCCGGGCGGCGGCGGAGCTCCTCTAGCTCACCGCCCCGACTGCCTCGCCGACGCGCGCGGGCTGATAAGCGCCGGACGGAGGCGGAGGCCCTTTTCGGCGATGCAGGAAAAACCACGGCCGACCGCGAAAATGGTTATGTCACGTAACGTCACGTAACGCTCCGCTCCGGGCCGGATCCGGCGCTAACGCGGGGGCGAAAGGAGATCGCAATGGAACCGTCCACGCCGTATGTGCTCATAGACGAGACGATCATGGACCGCAACATCCGCCGGATGGCACAAGCCGCTTCCCGGCTGGGATGCCGCCTGCGGCCCCATGTCAAGACCCACAAGATCCCGGAGATCGCGCTGCGGCAGATCGCGGCGGGCGCGTGCGGAGTTACCGTGGCCAAGCTGGGCGAGGCCGAGGCGATGGCAGAGGGCGGGATTAGAGACATATTCATGGCCTACCCGCTCGTGGGCGCGGACAAGATCGCGCGGGCCGTAGCGCTATCGCGCAGTGTCGGGCGGCTGATACTCGCGGCCGACAGTCTGGAGGGCGCGCGGGCGCTGTCGGTAGCGGCGCAGGAGAGCGGCGCACCGCTCGAAATACGGCTGGAGGTCGATACGGGCCTTCGCCGCACAGGAGTCCCGTACGGCGAGGCGGCTGCGCTGGCGCGAACCGTCGCGGCGCTGCCGGGCCTGAAGCTGACCGGACTTTATACGTTCAGGAGCATGATCCTGGACGGGAAACCCACTTTGGACCGGGAAGCGGCCGGCAGACAGGAGGGACAACTGCTGGCGGCGCTCAAGCGGGAGCTAGAGGGCCTGGGGCAGTTGGAGACGTCGGGAGGCTCGACGCCCACCGGCCTTTTCACGGCCGCGGTCTCGGGTGTCGACGAGATACGGCCCGGCACATATGTGTTCAACGACCGTATGCAGGAAGCAAACGGAAGCTGCGCCGCGCAGGACTGCGCGCTGCGTGTCGTCTACACCGTGGTCAGCGTGCCCGAGCCGGGACGCATAGTGCTGGACGGCGGCAGCAAATCGATATCTTCGGACGTCGCGCCGGGAGCGCCGCCCTACCACCTGGGGGGCTACGGCGGCTGCCCGGAGGATTCGCGCCTGGTCCTTGAGCGGCTGACAGAGGAGCACGGCATGGCGTCGCTGCTGCCCGGAAGCCGGAGTTACCGCGTGGGCGACCGGGTATCGATCGTACCCAACCACGTATGCACGACGGTCAATCTCTACGATACCGTCTACATACAGCGCGCGGACACGCTCCGGGAGGTAAAGGTGGCCGCCCGCGGCAGGCTCGCGTGAGATAGGAAACAAAGGAGGATAAACACATGGACATCAACGAACGGATCCGGGAGCTGGGACTTACGCTGCCCGAGCCCGCGCCGGTAGGCGGAGTGTACACGCCGGTACGCCAGAGCGGGCGGCAGCTCTACGTGTCAGGACAGGGGCCCACGGTGGCGGGCAGGCCCGCGTTCACGGGCAAGGTCGGCGGCGAGCTGACGCTGGAACAGGGACAGGAGGCGGCGCGGCTGTGCGCGCTCAACCTGCTGGCGGCCGTAAAGAAGCACACGGGCGACCTCAACCGGGTCGAGGGCGTCGTCAAGGTGCTGGCGCTTGTGGCCAGCGCGCCGGGGTTCGGGAGCCAGCCCGCGGTCATCAACGCCGCCTCGCAGCTGCTGGTCGACGTGTTCGGCGAAAAAGGCTGGCACGCGCGCTCAGCGATGGGCACAAACGAGCTTCCCGGGAACATACCGGTAGAAATCGAAGCGATATTCGAGCTGTGCGATGAATGACATCGTGCTGCGCGGGGGCCGCGTCGTCGACGGCACCGGAAGTCCGGCTCGGGAGGCCGACGTAGCGATAAGGGACGGCATCATCGTCGAGGTCGGCCCGGCGTGCGGCCCGGCGAAAAGGGAGCTTGCGGCCGAGGGGCTGACGATCTCTCCCGGATTTATAGACATACACGCGCACGCCGATCTGTATTTGCTGCGCAATCCCAGCACGAACCACCGCATACTGCAGGGCGTGACCGCCGAGGTTGCCGGGAACTGCGGTTTCTCGGCTGCTCCGCTTGGAGAATGGGCGCGGGACTTCCGGCAGTACGCCCGGCCGGTGCTGGGAACGTGGCCCGCGGATGCGCAGTATACCGGCATGGCCGATTACCTTGACGCGCTGGCGCGTACGCCGCTTCGGCACAGCGCAGGCGCTTTGATCGGCCTGGGAGCGCTGCGTGTGGCGGTGAGGGGCTACCGACCAGGCAGGCTCGCGCCCTCCGAAATGGACAGACTGATCCGTTTGGCGCGCGAGAGCCTGGACGCGGGCGCTCTGGGCGTGTCGATGGGGCTTATGTATGTGCCCGAGGCGTATTTCGAGACTGACGAGCTCATCCGTATCGCGTCGGTCGCCGCCGGATACGGGCGGCCCGTTACGGTGCACCTGCGCGGCGAGGGCGCGCTGCTAAATCCCTGTATCGACGAGATGATCGAGGTGGCCCGCCGCTCGGGGGCCGCCGTCCACATATCGCATCTCAAGGCCATCGGGCGGGACAACTGGAACCGCGCGCTCGCCGAGGCCATCGGGAGGCTCGAGGCCGGGCGGGATGCCGGGCTCGATCTGACCGCCGACGCCTATCCCTATACCGCCGGGTCGTCGACGCTGCTGACGCTGCTGCCGCCCTGGGCGGTCACCGATGGGGCGGACGCGCTGGCCGACCGGCTGAGCGGGGACGCGGACTTCCGCCGCAGGGTCGCGGACGCGATGCGCACGCGCTCCGAGGGATGGGACAATCTGGCCGTGACGACGGGCTGGGAGCGGATATTCGTGGCAGCCGTTACCGATCCGGCTCTTGAGGGTATGGTAGGGCGCAGTCTGGCGCAGTGCGCCGTCGACGCTTCTTTGGATCCCGCCGATTTCACGCTGGATATCGTTGCCCGTACCCGCGGCGCGGTGACTACCGTGTCCCACCATATGGATCCCGCGGACGTTGACCGCGCGATCGCCTGGCCGCACACATGCGTCGTATCGGACTCGCTGTTCGACGATACCGGGTGTCCCCACCCCAGGTCGTACGGTACGTTCGGAAGGCTGTTTGGAGAGTTTGTACGCGAGCGCGGCGTGCTGACGCTCGAGCAGGCCGTACGTAAATGTACGGCGATGCCAGCGGAGCGGATGGGCCTTGCCGGAATGGGAGTCGTCGCCCAGGGGTATTGCGCGGACATCGTGCTCTTCGACGCGCAGACGATCTCCGACAGGGCGTCCTATAGAGAGCCGCGGCACTATCCGGGCGGCATACGCGGCGTCATCGTGGGCGGACAGGTGGCGCTGTGGGACGGGCGTACAGAGCCTGGATGTATGGGGCGGGCGCTGCGTGCCCGGAAAAAATAAACCAATACAACAACAAACGCGTAAATTCCTGCATTTATAGCGGGGCGGCGAAGCGTCGCCCCGTTACCCGCTGTATAACACCGCCTTCTTCTGCCAAAACTGTCATCAGAAATCCGGAATTGGAAGGTGGCGTCATGAGATACCTGATGAAGCTCGCAGCCGCGGCCGGGCTGTGCGCTCTGGTCGTTTCCGGCTGCGTCAGCCGGGAGATACCCGGCCCGACCGATACCCCGCTGGCGGTCACGTCGCCCGCGGCGACATTGCCCGGTCCAACGGAGGTCCCGCCTCCCGCTACGACCGCTCCCACGACCGTCGCGCCAAGTCCGGCGCGGGCGTTTTCGCCCGACCAGGGCATCGACGGGGAGGCGCTGCTTGCGATGCTCCCCGAGCAGGCCGGATTTGTCTGGAACTACGACGGGTCGCTCGAATCGGGGCACGAGATGTCGCTCGTGTCGGTTACGCCGCAGGACGGCGCGAAGGTGTATAAGATTACCGGAACGGTGCGCGACGTGTCGGCCGGAGAGGCCGGAGAGCAGTGGGACCCATCGATCGATATAACGTACACCGTGGACGAAACCTCGTGGATACAGCAAAAGAATGCGCCCAATATGCTCGAGTCGCAGTTCGACCGGATCGAGATCCTCCGCGTGCCGCTGGCGGTGGGCGAGAGCTGGGAGCAGTTCGTCGAGTATGATACGGGCGGAACGGTTTCGCTCATATGCACGCTGGAGAGCGCCCAGAAAAGCGGGGAGCAGTACGTCTACAAGGTGCGCTATGAAGACAAGACGACCGGATACTACGAGCGCCGTGATATAACCGTGGGCGTTGGCGTCACCGCGTTCGAGCGATCGACCGACGATGGGGAAGACATGCCCTCGTCGATCGGCTACTGGATACTGACGGGCGAGGGCCCCGACAGGGGCGCGTCGGCCGCCGACTGGCTTCCTCCGCTGGGACGGACACTTCGCTACGCGGCCCGGACCGATTACGCGCACCGGGGGGCGCTGGTGCTCGAACAGGAGAACGAGCACGAAGCCGTTTACTGTTTCCACGGGGCCTACGAGCTGGGAACCGGCACGAAGGACACGTTTATTGTGCGCTATTATTACGACAAGAGCCGCGGGACCGTCACCGAGAAAGCCGTCAGTAACGAACGCACCGGGGAGGCTGAGGTCAATTCGAAGCTGCACCATCTGGTCGTGCTGCGCTTCCCGCTGCGCGCTGATTCGAGCTGGGTACACGATACGTTTCTCGACGAAAAGCGCGTCAGTGTCGTAGCCGAGGTCGTAGAATACGACGCCCGGGCAGGACGCGTACGCGTGCGGTACACGGTCGAGGACGCGGAAGGCTATTACGAAAACACATACGTCGAGGAACGGATATTTGAGGCGGGCCGGGGACTTGTTGGCTTCGCCAAGCGGCTTCCCGGCGCGATCCCGGTCGGGGTGGACGCGACGGCCGGCCCCACACAGGTGCAGCAGGCCGTGAACGCCCATATGTTTGGTTACAGCCTGGATCCGGGCTGGAGCGAGTAGCTCAGGCTTTTGTGGGCAGTACGCCGCGCTCACAAAGGAGCGCCGAGACTTCCCGGATATCCCCCTGCCCCGCGACGCCCCCAGCGCGGCGCACATTGAGACTTCCGCATACGCAAGCGGCGTGAAGGCATGCCTCGGGCGGCCAGCCCTGAAGCGCCGCCCAGACGAAGCCCGCGTCGAAAGAATCGCCCGCGCCGATCGCGTCGGCGACCGGAACCGTATGGGAAGGCGCGTCAAGGATGCGCCCTTCGGCCCATAGCAGCGCCCCGGACTCGCCCATTTTCGCGGTGACAAAGGGCACCGTGCGGCCCAGAGCCCTGAGCGCCCCGTCCACATCGCGCTCCCCCGAAATGCGCAGCAGCTCGTTTTCATTGGGTAGGAAATAGTCGGTATGCCCGAGGGTTTCCCGCAGGCCACCGTCCCATGTCTGATCGGGATCCCAGTTGGTGTCCAGACTGACCGTCATGCCCAGCGTGTGGGCGCGGCGGGCAAACTCAGCGAAGTGGGGAGTCATACTGCGCATCAGGTAGTAGCTGCTTATATGCAGGTGGCGCGCCGACCCAAGCACCGCGTCGGGCACATCGGCGGGCGTTAAGGCGTCGATCGTGCCGGTGTACGTCAGCATCGCCCTGTCGGAGCCATGTACAAGGTGGGCGGTGACGCCGGTCTTAAGGCTCGCGTCCCGGCGGATGTAGGCGTCCGATACCCCGGCCTGCCGCAGCGCGTCGATATAGAGGTCCCCGAACGCGTCGCGGCCCACCGCTCCCACAGCCGCGGTCCGCAGGCCCAGGCGAGCGCACTGGCAGGCGAATATGCCGCCCGAGCCGCCGAGCTCCAGTCTGTAATCGTCAACTCGCTTTTCCACCTGGCCAAACTCCGGAACGGTATCGCCCGTCATGATGAAGTCGACGCAGGTGTCCAATAGGCAAATGACGTCATACGAGGCCATGAGTACCACTCACTTTCTTTACATGGTATCGCGCGCGGCCTGTTACCAGCTGCCGCCTCCTCCGCCGCCTCCGCCCCCGCCGACGCTCCCGCCGCCCGAGTAGCCGCCGCTCCCGCCGCTGCTGGGACGCGATGTGGCGGCCGACTGCACCGCGCCCGTGGTGCGCGTCAGCGACGAGGCGAAACGGCCCGGGGCGAAGGCTCCGACCCGAGCGGCATGGTACCATTCGGGCGCACGACGCAGCAGGCCCTCAAAATGCCAGGCCCACTTATGCGTCAGGCCCAGCGCCATCGCGTAGGGCAGCACGTCGTAGAAGTATTCGGGATTCTCGTCGAAAAGCGCCTCGATGCGCTCGCGCCGGGCGGCCAGTATGAAGCGTCTCAGCCCCAGCACCCGCTCTAGCATCGCGTGTCCCCAAGGCGTTCTCCTGCGCACGAGAGGCCTAAGCGCGACGGCGGCCAGAGAGGTGAACATCAGCGTATTGCGCTCAAAGGGAGTCAGAATCGCGCCTGTCAGATAGTTGACCATCATAAGAAGGAGCACTGTAGCCAGCAGCATAACCGCAACCGACAGCGCGCGGATTGCCGGACCGTTGCGCCGCCAGTACCTCCCGAGCCAGTGCCACCCCGCCGCGTAAAGGAGATAGGGAACGCACAGCACGAACCCGATGAACACGGCGCTAGCGGAGGATTCGGCCGTCATCCACGCCCACAGGAAACCGAGCGTCCAGAAGCCCAATAGACCCATGAGCGCTATCACGCCCGACGCCGCTCGGCTTTTCGGGTCGATGAGACGCTGCTTGCCGGTCTGAAACCGCGCGGCGGTCTTCTCCCGGAAAGCTGCTGCCGCCACATAGTAGGCATTCACAAGATCGCCCGACTCGACGCTGTCTCCGCTACCCAGACGCCACAGCGCATCAAACGCCGCGCGCTCCTCTTCGGGATGCGCCTCATCCAGATCGCTTCGTTTCGTAAGCCGGAATCCTTTGCGTCCGGTTTCGGTGATGTCCATGTGCCCGTGGCTGGCCCAGTATACGAACATCGACGCAAGATCGATGCCGTCCACCTTTTCGTCTATGATGTAGCCTGCCTGCGCCGGGGTCATGCCGTCGGGCGCGAGCGGCGCGACTACCGGGGAAAGCGTACGGTCCCGGCCCAGCAGCAGCCACAGCGCGATTCCTCCTCCCACCGTGAGCGCCGAAAGGATAAACACCGTCCAGCGAATCGGATCAGCGGCGTTGCTGTCGCCCGAAAAGGTTCCCTCGGGATACGCGACCCGAAGCGTCACGCCCTCATAGCGATTTAGCGGCCTCGTGATCCGGCCTGTCAGCACACTGTCCTCGACAAAGCCGGTCCGGAAATCGTCCCCGATCTGCCAGAGAATATGCGCGGACGACGCGCTCCCCTCTTTTCCGCGCACGAGCGCGGCCTGTCCCGGCTCGGGCGCGGCCGGAAGGCGTACCGAAAATTCCGCCTCTTCGATCGGCGCGTCCCAATACGCGCCGATTAGGTTAATGTATACGACATCCTCGCTGTCCGACTGATCCCGGCCCAGGTTGAGCGTATAGCGGATAGAGTAGACCTGCTCTCCGGTCACGGCCCTGTTGGGGTCGCCGATCTTGAGGCGGATCCTGTCGGGCCGTTTTTCGATCACAACCGGATGCCCGTGCGTCGATACGCCCGTCACGGCAGCCCGGTTATCTCCGAACCGCAGCGGGATATCCCGGTATATGCCGTAGCGCTCCTGCGAGAAGGAAACAGTGATCGTCTCGGTCACGTCATAGGTGTTGTCGCGGCGCGCGTCGATAACGACGCCGTAGCGGGTGATCGTAAAGCCGCCCTCGTCGGCCCGGGCCGAAGGGGAGCACAGCGCGACGCAGGCGACCGCTACTGCCGCCGCTATACGCATGAGCAGGAATGCCGTTCTTTTTCGAGCGTTCATACTATGAAGCAGGGCATGTCCGGCCGCTCCTTCCGGTACCTTTTTGCATTATATATTTATACCATATATACCCGCAGATGAACAGACCGGCGTATAAGGGCCAGGTTACATTGTCCGCGCCGCCATACCCTATGTGCTAATACGCAGCGCGTCCACTATCCGCCCGTCCGCGTCCACAAACACGAATATGCGTCCCGCGTCCGCGCGGGCGCTGTCCACGAGAACCGCGCAGTCCGGGCTGTCGGCGTCCTCAGGCGCAACGCGCACCTTCACGTAGCGGTCGACGATTTCGATGCCGGTGACGGCGAGGTTCACAGGGTCGCCGCTCGCGGCGGCGGTGCGCGCCACTATGAGCAGCCTGCCCGCGGGCAGGGAGGGAAGGTCGCGCCCGGTAAGCACGTGACAGGCCGGGCCCAGTCCGGCGATGAAGTCCTCCGCGTCCGAATACGCTTCGTATTCGACGGGAGCGCCCGCCGCGGCCAGCGCGTCCTCGTCTATGCCGGCCCGCAGCTGCGCGGGGCTCAGCGGTATCTCCACGGTCTCCGCCTCGGGCTCCACGGCCCGCCCCCTGAGTTGCGCCAGATAGTCTTTCATATCGCCTGCCGCGCTAAAGAACCGGTACTCGTACGCGCTGCCCTGCTCTAGCGTGACTTCCTCGCGGAACGCCAGCAAATCGCGCTCCCCGATATAGAGAAACTCCAGCTGTACGCTCCCAGGGGCGGCGAGCGTAATGCGGTGGCTGCACTCCGCCTCGGGCGACAGCGCGCCCACGAGCTCGGCGGGCTGCTCTACGGCGTCCGAAAGGAGCGCGATGAGCGCCGCGCAGGTTTCATCCAAGCAGTCCGCCTCGGTGTACGGAAAACGTCCGTCGGCGCTTTCATTCCAGTACTCGACGCGCAGCGCGCAGCTATCGGGGAGGGCCGCGCCGCCGGTCGGGCGCGGCAGCAGCTCGCCCGCGGTCGCCCGCGGCTCCGGGCCGCAGGCCGAAAGCGCCGCCGCGAGCAGCAGCAGCGCGATA
>JAAYXU010000143.1 GCA_012515725.1 Clostridiales bacterium
GGAAGGTGGCATCAATGGACAGGAATTACATGCACAGTATGATTCTCTCGGAATTCGCCGACGTGGTGGGGCAGGAGAATGTCCACACCAGTCAGGCCGAGAAAATCGCCCATTCGGTGGACTACTACTGGGTTCCAAGGGTATGGGCCGACCGGGGCCGGCTGACGCATCAGCCCGACTTCATCGTCTACCCCGAGACAACGGAGCAGGTCGCGGCTATCGTCCGCATCGCGGGGTACTATAAAATGCCGCTCGTCACCTGGGGAGGCGGCGCGGGTTCACAGGGAGGGGCTCTTCCAACACAGGGGGGCATCATACTCGATACTAAGCGCATGAACAAGGTGCTCGAGGTTAACGAGATCGCCCACACGGTCACCGCGCAGACCGGTATCATTCATCAGGATCTCGAGTGGGAGGTAAACCGTCACAATCTATCCACGATGCATTTCCCGGCCTCGATATCCTGCTCGACGCTGGGCGGTTTTCTTGCGCACCGCGGGACAGGCACTCTTTCCACGAAGTACGGCAAGATGGAGGACCTCATTATTTCGCTGGAGGCGGTTCTGCCCAATGGCGAGATCATCGAGACGCCCCCGGTGCCGCGCCATTCGTCGGGTCCCGACCTCAACCAGCTGTTCGTGGGCTCCGAGGGCACGCTGGGCATTATGACGAAAGCCACGATCAAGCTGTTCCCGGTACCCGAGGAGCGGCGCTTCCGCGCATTCATGTTCCGCAATAACCACGACGCGCTCGACGCGGGCCGCCGCATCATGGTCAATCGCCTGCAGCCCGCGGTCATCCGGGTGTACGACGAAAACGAGACCGTCCACCAGATCAAAAAGGTGCTGGGCATCGACCGCACTGGAGCGTATCTCGTATACGGATTTGAGGGCTACAAGGATATCGTAGAGATTCAGGAGCGCATCGCCGCCGAGATATGTCTCGAGACGGCCACCGAGGATCTGGGGCCGCGCCTTGGCGAGAGCTGGTGGGAGAACCGCTACAAGTTCTACTATCCGCCTTATATCATGGATCTGCCGGAGGCGTTTGGCACGATGGACGTCGTCGCCACCTACGACAAGATCGAGAACGTATACTACAAGATGAAGGAGCACGCCGAGAGCTTCCCGGGAACGCATTTCATCGCGCACTTCTCCCACTGGTACGACTGGGGCTGCATGATGTACGACCGATTCATCATCCATCCCGACTACGTGCCCGCCGATCCCGACGAGGCCACCCGACTCTACAACAGGATCTGGAACGAGTGTATGCACATCGCTGTGGACAACGGCGCGCTGCTCAACGAGCACCACGGCATCGGCCTCAAGCTCACATACGCGATGCGTGAAATGTACGGCACGGGATTCAAGGTGCTTCAAACGATTAAAAAGTCACTCGACCCCGATGGCATTATGAACCCTGGTAAACTGGGACTGTGAAAGGCGGTGTAAATACATTGAACATAAAAAAGGTTCAAAAGGATATTGATAGCTGCCGGTTCTGCTTCATGTGCCGGCATATATGCAGCATGGCCCGGGTTACGGGCAGTGAGGTCGTGAACCCGCGGTCCCGCGGACTCATGCTCTCCTATGTGCTTCGCGGTACGATTCCCTACAGCGCGGATCTTGAAGACACGGTATACAAGTGCTGCATGTGCGGCTGCTGCGCTGACTGGTGCGAGGGCGACTGGAATCCGCCCGCGTACGTACAGGAGGCCCGATTCGACATGGTCGAACGGGAACTGGCCCCCGCGCACATCACAGCGCTGCGCGACGCGCTTCTTAAAAACGGAATGATTGCAGATCCGGGAGAGCCGGTTCTCGCGTCGGTGGAGAATAGCGACGCCAAGGCGCTGCTCTATAAGGGCGCGTATCCCGATGCGCAGATAGAGCGGTATTTCACGCAGGCCGCCGCGCTAATGGATCGGGCGGGCATACAGTACGCCTATGTCGCGGGCGCACCGTCGGGATTCGCGCAGCTCTACCGGCTCGGATACCGCCAGGACGCGCAGCGCGTGGCCCGGCAGGTGCTGGATCTTGCTAAAGCCAAAGGCGTCCGGACCATCGCGACGCTGTCGGCGCTGGACGCATACATACTCGATCTGCTGGCTGACGAAATCGGCTGCAAGAACGACTTTAGTATCGTGCCTGTCGTGAAAATGCTGATGGACGCGGTGGAGGACGGCAGCATTAAAGTAAACGCCAAGGATCTGTCGGTCACCTACCATGACTCCGACATCATGGCCCGGTATCTTGCTATGACAGATAAGCCCCGCTCCGTACTCTCCCGGCTGGGCGCAAGCCTTACCGAGATGGAGTGGCACGGGAGCCGCGCCCGGACGACCGGCGGGCTGCTGCTGGCCGCGATGTATCCGGCAGAGTCAGCTGCGCTTGTGGCAAGGCGGGCCGCCGAAGCGTCGGAAACAGGCGCGCAGGCGCTGGTGACAGGCGATATCGAGGACGCGCTGCTGCTCACGGGAAAAACCGGGCAGGAAACACTGACCCTCATCGACGTAATCGGGCGCGCCGCGCTGTAGCGCGGGCAGGAGGAAAATACTAAATGCCGCTCATGAAAACTGGCGCCATACTCAAGCTGGCCCGTGAAAACGGTTTTGGGGTGCTGGCGACCAATGTACTCAACTACGAAACAATTCTTTGCTCAATCCGGGCGGCCGAGGCCGAGCGGCTGCCCGTCATCATCATGTACTACCCGGGTTACGAGTCGTTCATACCGGCTGAGGCGGTGGCGCTGCTGACCCGGTACGAGGCCGCGAAAACGTGGGTTCCGGTCGGGCTGCATTTCGACCACAGCAAATCGGTGGAACAGGCGATGTGGGGGCTTCGCACCGGATACCTGTCGGTGATGATCGACGGCTCGGCGCATCCTCTTGAGGACAATATGCGCGACACCGCCACGGTGGTACGGGCGGCGCGCGCGATGGACGTAGAGGTCGAGGCCGAGCTGGGCTTTGTCGGCCGGGGCCTCAATCCCGACGACGTCAACAACCCCAACAAGTTCACTGTACCCGGCGAGGCAGAGCGATTCGTCCGGGAGACGGGCGTCGACTTTCTGGCCATCTCCTACGGAAACGCGCACGGGGACTACATCAGCACCCCGATGCTGGACTTCGCGCGGCTCAGCGAAATACGCGAGCGGGTAAATATTCCCCTCGTGCTGCACGGGAGCTCCCACATACCCGACGAACAGGTGCGCGAATCGGTGCGCCGTGGTATACTCAAGGTCAATGTGGCCACCGAATACTTTCAGACTTTTTATAAGGGCCTCTATGGCGTCATGAAGCGCGAGCAACCCGGAGATACCTACAAGTCGGCGGTAGAGGAGATACGCCAGGGTATGATCGAATTCATACAGGCCAAGATGCGGGTGCTCAACCCCGCAGGATTTAGTCTGTAAAGGAGGAGAGCGCGATGATCCGCGTAGATGTCGCCGGTATCGGCACCCCGTTTTTCGACTACAATATCGTCATAGACGAAATGCCCGTGCCCGACAGCAAGCAGGCGATCCGCTCATTCAGCCAGCAGGGCGGCAACAAAGTGCCCACGGCGCTCGTGGCTGTGGCCCGGCTGGGAGGCACTGCGGGCCTTATAGGGCAGGTGGGCGACGATTACCACGGCCGGTTCTGCCTCGACGACCTTGCCTATAACCGAGTCGACGCAAGCAGGATGAGAACAGTTGCGGGCGGCGCGACGCCGCTGTGCGTGTGTCTGTCGGATCTTAAAACTCGCGGGAGGACGTTCCTCGTCCGCAGGGAGCCGTTTGAACCGCTCACGCTGGGCGAGGAGGACCGCCGCTATATCAGTGCTGCGCGATATCTGCACCTAAGCTCCGCAGACGAGATACCGTGGCATGCGATAGAGTGGGCCCGGCAGGCGGGGGTGCGTGTCGCGTACGACGCCGACGGCTACCGGGACACGCTGCTCGCGCTCATCCCGAAGCTCGATGTGCTCATTATGTCGGAGTTCGTGTACGCGAAGCTCTTTAACGACGAGCAGTATGAGCGCAACTGCTTCGCGCTGACCAATCAGGGGCCTTCGGTCGTGTTCGTGACGCTGGGCGCGCGCGGAAGCGCGGGAGTGATGGACGGACAGTTCGTACTGCAGCCGGCCTTCACGAACGTTGATATAATGGATACGACCGGCGCGGGCGACGTGTACCACGGCGCGTTTCTCTACGGACTGCTGCAGGGATGGGACGGGCCGCGTATCGCCCGGTTCTCCTCGGCGGTCTCAGCCATCAAGTGCACCCGGGCAGGCGGCCGGGCGGGCATACCTACGCGGGCCATGGTGGACGAGTTCCTGGAGCGGGGCACGTTCGATTCGGCCGAGCTCGACGAACGGGTCCGCCACTACCGGCAATCGTGAGAGGCGGTGCGGGAATGGAGTATCTGCTGGGCATCGATATCGGCTCTGGCGGCGTCAAGGAAACGCTGCTGAGCGTGGAGGGAGAACCGGTCGCGTCGGCCACGGTCGAGTATCCGACCTATTATCCCGAGGTTTCGTGGACAGAGCAGGAGCCCGAGGACTGGTACCGCGCGGTGCGCGAAGGTCTCTTAAGCCTGCTGGGCAAGTCGGGAGTTCGGCCCTCGGATATCCGCGCGATCGCGGTGGACGCCGCAACCCATACGGCGGTGCTCATGGACCGCGATTGCCGGGTGCTGGATCGCGCGATACTTTGGACCGACCAGCGCAGCGTTCGGGAAAGCGCCTGGCTGGACGAGCGGTATGGGGATATGCTTTTCAAGACCGCCTATCACCGGCCAGATACGCTCTGGACGCTTCCGCAGCTCCTATGGATACGCAATAACAAGCCCGATGTGTTCGAGCGCATCGGGCATATACTATTTGCCAAGGACTACATTCGCTGGCGGCTGACCGGGCGGATCTGCACCGATACGATCGACGCGGCGGGCTCGATGCTCTATGACGTGGCAAATGATCGCTGGAGTACGGAGCTGTGCGCGCTGGCGGGACTGGATCCGTCGGTTCTTCCCGAAGCGCTTCCACCATTTGCCGCAGCGGGAGAAGTGACGAGTGAAGCCGCGCGAGAGACCGGACTTGCCGAGGGGACGCTGGTGGCGGCCGGAGCGACCGACACCGTGATGGAGGTTTTCGGAACGGGCGCGGTGCGCGAGGGGCAGTCCACCGTAAAGCTTGCTACAGCCGGGCGCATCTGCGCTATCACGCGGCAGCCCTATCCGCATCCCATGTTCGTCACGTACAGGCACGTGGTTCCTGGGCTGTGGTATCCCGGCTCGGCTACAAAGAGCTGCGCCGCGTCTATGCGCTGGTACCGTGACGTGTTCGGCGAGCTTGAGAAGCTCGAGGAAGCCCGTGGCGGACCGGACGCATACGAATCCATAAGCGCGGCGGCCGCGACCATCGCGCCGGGCTGCGACGGGCTGTTTTTCCACCCGTACCTGCTGGGTGAGCTGACGCCGTACCGCAACCCGCGCCTGCGGGCAAGCTTCACGGGCATCAGCGCGGGCCACACGAAGGCGCATTTCAGCCGGGCCGTCATGGAGGGCGTCGCCTTTTCGCTGCGCGACTGTCTGAGCGTATTTACAGAGCAGGGTATCCTCGTGGGTAACGCGCGTCTCATCGGCGGGGCGTCCAAAAGCCCCGTCTGGCGGCAGATCACGGCCGACGTGCTGGGCATGGAGCTGCAGCTTCCCCGCTCCAACGATTCCTCTTTCGGGTCGGCCATGCTGGCCGGCGTATGTGCGGGCGTGTTCGCGGGCCCCGAGGAGGCCGTTGAGCGCTGCGTGCGTATCGATCGGATCATAGAGCCTGATCCCCGCGCCCACGCGCTCTACGGGGAGCGTTTCGCTGAGTACAGGCAGATTGTGCAGGCGATGGAGCCGGTGTACTCGCGGCGGAATTCTGGTCAATGATTGCGCAATTTGCGCTGCAATAAAGGAGGAACCACTATGAATCTTTACAGGAAGTATGAGGGTCAGAGCGGTTACACGGCGATTGCCGGAGGCGACGGTTCCAGCCTGGGACTGCTGGAGCTGGGGTATCTGAAGCTTTCAAAGGATCAGACCTTTGAAATGAAGACAGGGGACAGCGAGCTTGTTATCGTGATGATGACGGGCATCTGCGCGGTCCGGGGCGAGGGCTTCTCGTTTGGCTCGGTGGGAGGCCGCCGCGATGTGTTCGCCGGGCCCGCCCATTCGGTCTACATTCCGGTGGACACCGCTTTCGAGGTGACCTGCCTTGAGAACATGGAGGCCGCTTTCTGCTACGGAAAGGCCGATCGGAAGCTCACCGCGTTTGAGGTAAAGCCCTCCGACGTACCGGTCAAGGAGCTGGGGATACTAAACCTCAAGCGGGGCCTTCATAGTCTCATAGACGACCGGCTGGAGACATGCAGCCTGTGCATCGGCGAGGCCTACACATACCCGGGCAACTGGTCCAGCTATCCGCCCCACAAGCACGATGTTAGCGAGCTGCCTTTCGAGGCGGTAATGGAGGAAATCTATTTCTTCAAGTTCAATCTTCCCTCGGGATTCGGGTTCCAGGCCGTATACACGGAGGACGGCTCGCTGGACGAGGTATACCGCGTCGGTGACAATACCGCGGTCGAAGTGCCGCGCGGCTATCATCCGTTCGCCTGCGCGCCGGGCTACTCTAACTATATGCTCTACCTGATGGCCGGGGAGAAGCGCTCATTCTATCGCCGCACGCAGCCCTGCCACCAGTGGATCGAGGCCGCCGAGCGGATGGTACGCTACAACCTGTAGACGGCAACTGCCGAGCCGGGCGAAGGAGATTTCGCCCGGCTCTTTTTTTGCATGCGTCTGCATTCATCATCCCGCGTACCATCTGGTTCATATATAATATTTTTACATGCAAAGTAACAACTTTTTGTGTTGCTCCCGACTTCTGCTCTGTTGTATGATAGAACCATCAATAACCAGGGAGGGTTTTTTATGGGCAGGTATGCGATCGGAGTCGATTATGGGACGCAGTCGTGCAGGGCGGTGCTGGTGGAGCTCGGCACGGCGCGGGAGCTTGCCGCCTCGGTATGCCCCTACACGCACGGGGTTATGGATCAGGTGCTGCCCGATGGGACGCCGCTGCCGCCCGACTGGGCGCTGCAGCATCCCGGCGACTATATGGAGGCGCTGGAGCGGACCATTCCGGACGTGATGGCGCAGGGCGGTGTCGATCCTGCGGATGTGGTGGGGCTGGGCATCGACTTTACGGCCTGCACGATGCTGCCAATAGACCGCGGCGGACAGCCGCTCTGCTTCCGGCGTGAGCTTACCGGAAATCCCCACAGCTATGTCAAGCTCTGGAAGCACCACGCCGCTCAGGAGGAGGCCGACCGCATCAACGAAACCGCCGCCCGGCGCGGGGAGACATTCATCGAGCGATACGGCGGAAAGGTATCCTCGGAGTGGATGCTTCCTAAGATATGGCAGATACTCAACGAAGCCCCGGATATTTACGAGGCTGCCGACCGCTTCATCGAGGCGGGCGACTGGGTCGTGATGAGGATGACCAGTAGCGAGGCACGCAACAGCTGCACCGCTGGATACAAAGCTCTCTGGAGCCGACAGGACGGATATCCGTCGCCGGAGTTTTTCCGGGCGCTGGACCCGCGGCTAGAAAACGTCGTGCGGGACAAGCTGCCCGGATCCATTTATCCACTGGGACACCGGGCCGGTGGTCTGACCGCCGATATGGCCCGCAGGACAGGACTGTACGAGGGGACGCCTGTCGCCGTCTGCAACGTGGACGCGCATGTGACGGTTCCCGCGACAGGCATCAGCGAACCGGGACATATGCTGATGATCATGGGTACATCCACCTGCCATATGGTCGTGGGAACTGAGACGCGCATCGTACCCGGCATGTGCGGGGTCGTCGAGGACGGCATACTGCCGGGATACTTTGGCTACGAGGCCGGTCAGAGCTGCGTGGGCGACCACTTCGAGTGGTTCGTCAACCACTGCGTGCCCGAAGCGTATGAGCGCGAGGCGCGTGAGCGGGGCCTGGGCATCCACGCGCTGCTCACCGAAAAGGCGGCGCGGCTGCTGCCCGGAGAGAGCGGCCTGGTCGCGCTGGACTGGTGGAACGGCAACCGCTCTGTCCTGGTGGACGCGGATCTGACAGGACTCATGGTGGGCATGACGCTGCACACCCGACCTGAGGAAATATATCGGGCGCTCATCGAGGCGACGGCATACGGGACCCGCGTCATCATAGAGAACTTCAGGCGGTACGGCGTGCCGGTCAATGCGCTCTACGCGGCCGGAGGCATCGCGCAGAAAAATGAGCTCATGATGCAGATATACGCCGATGTGACCGGCATGGATATACGCATTGGCGCGTCTGCGCAGGCGCCCGCCGTGGGCGCGGCGATGTTCGGCGCGGTAGCGGCAGGAGCCGCCGCGGGGGGCTACGACAGCATCAACGACGCAGCGCGGGAAATGGGCCGCGTACTGCCCCGGGTATATCGACCGATTCCCGGAAACGCAGCCCGCTACCAGACGCTGTACGAGCAGTACTGCGAGCTGCATGACGCGTTCGGGCGGGGCGGAAATGACGTCATGAAGCGCATAAAGCGCCTGCGCGAGGAGGTGCTGCGCACCAGAGCGAATGAGGGTGAAGGGTGATCGCCATGGGTATTTGCGAATTACCTTGAATTAGTTGGTGCAATGCACTATAATAATATAGTAATTTCTCAAATCCTTGTATGTACTCTGCGTACGCCGGAAGGGGACTTGCTATGCGAATGTTAGTCAAACGCGCGGCGACCGCTGCTCTCATCATTACGACAGTGCTTTTTTCGGGCTGCTATCTGCTTCCTAAAGAGGAGGAGACGCTGGAGGTTCCGCTGCTCCAGGCAAAGGAGATCGTATACAAAACATACGAGGCCAAGCGCGGCGACATCATCTGCTATGTGACCGCTCAGGCCAAGTTCGTATCGGCCAGCGTTGCTGACTGCTTCTTCGAGTACAAGGGCGGCCGTCTGCGGGTCATCCATGTGAAGTACGGGCAGGAGGTCAAGAAAGGCGATATCATCGCCGAGCTAGACACCGATGCTCTCGAGAACAGCAAGACTATACAGTACTATAATCTCCAGAAAGCACGGCTCAGGCTGGACAACCTCAAGTCTACCGGCGCTCCCAGCTATGATATTAAGATGGCCGACTACGACTACAGGATCGCCCGCGCGAACTATAACTCGGTGGTGGACGAGCTTGAGAAGTCCAAACTGTACGCGCCGATGGATGGTATCATATCGTATCTGGCTAAAGTCTATCCCGGCGACACGATCAGCGCCTACACGGATCTTGCCCGCATAATCGACCCCCTAGATATACGGCTCGTTATAGAGGGCGATACCGCCAAGAAGTTTAAGACCGGTATGCAGGTGGAGGTGACCATCGATAAGGAAGTATACGAAGGCGAAGTAATACAGTGTCCCGACGATGTGCCGCCCATCCCCGCTGACGGTGACACGACGCCGCGCACCTATATCGAGGTCGAGGGCTACGAGGCCGACGACAAATCGCTGGGGAAATCTGCAACGATCCGGTTTGTCGAGGATTCGCGTACCGATGTAATCATCATCCCCAAATCCCTGGTCAACGACTACCAGGGCCGCACTTATGTCAAGGTGCTCGCAGACGGGGTCAAGATCGAGGTGGACGTGGAGAAGGGACTGGCCACATCCACGGAAGTTGAGATCGTCAAGGGTCTGAACGAAGGGGACAAGGTGATCATCAACTAGGAGGCGGCGGCTTTGTTCTTCATAGTATTGCGCAAGCTACTCAATAATAAGTGGATGGTCGCCTGCCTGCTCGTGGGGTCGATTGTCGCGGTGGCGATGATCAGCAGTATCCCGATGTATACCGACGGCATACTGCAGCGGATGCTTATAAAGGATATGGAAGCCTATCAGCAGCGCACCGGCAGTTATCCGGGCAGATACCTATTTAAGCTGAACTGCTTTTCCTATTACAAACCCGACAGCAGGTACGGCGCGTTCCTGTATTTCCGCCAGAATATACGCGACAGCCTTACCGGCGAGCTGGACACGCCGATAGCCGCGCAGGTGGAGAAGCTGACCATCGACTACATAGCGCTGATTCCCGAGGTGCAGAAGGTCGAAAA
>JAAYXU010000144.1 GCA_012515725.1 Clostridiales bacterium
CAAGATAATATACAGAGACAATATCACAAGATAACAACACATGCTGTAGCCCTGCGGTGGTCAAGTCCCGCGTCCTGTGGTATACTGACTGCGTAGGAGGGGTGGTATGATTTACCTGACGCACATCACGCTTCCGTCCGATAAGACCGCGGAGTGGCCTTTCACGATCCCCGCGGTGGCGACGCTCACGCGCCTAGCGTTCTGCGCCCCGGTGACGCTGCTGGCCGGTGAGAACGGCTCTGGAAAGTCCACGCTGCTAGAAGCGCTGGCGGTTCGGCTGAAGCTTCCGGCAGTGGGCCGCGTCGACGCGGGGAGAGATGACACGCTCGCGGCGGTCCGGCCGCTTGCCAGAGCGATGGGCACGGTGTTGGCCACGCGGCCACGAAGCCGCTTCTTCCTGCGCAGCGAGGACTTTTTTAATTTCGTCAGGAACCTCTCGACCGAGCGGGAAGCGATGCGCGAGGAGCTGCGCAGGGTCCGGGCCGAATACGCCGGGCGTTCGACGTTCGCGGAGAACCAGGCAAAAATGGCGTATGCCGGGGTTATCGCCGACATGGAGAACCGGTACGGACAGGACCTGCTGGAAGCGGCTTCCCATGGAGAGAGCTTCCTGCGCCTTTTCGAGGAACGGATCGTGCCCAGGGGGCTGTACCTGCTGGACGAGCCCGAAGCGCCGCTTTCGCCCCTGCGTCAGATGGCGCTGCTGGCCCTCATTCGCCGTATGGCCAACGAGGAGGAGTGCCAGTTCATCATCGCGACTCATTCGCCTATACTGCTGGCGACGCCCGGAGCAATCGTCTACGACCTGGATCGGACGCCTTTGGCCCCGGCGGACTGGAAAGAGCTTCCGGGCATCAGCCTAATGCGGGATTTTCTCGAGAGACCCGAGTCATTTCTGCGGCATCTGGAGGAGCCGTAGCCATGCTCAGGCCATTGTCTCTAGCATTTTTAACGTAACTTGCCAGCGAACCAGCTCACCGGCAAGCCACCGCGCGCACTCGTCGGCCATATAGGCTCCCTGTCGCCCCCGTTCGAGGTTCATACTGCCCGCGATATGGGGCGTCATGAATACGTTGCGGCAGCCAAGAAGCGGATTACCCGCGGAGGGCGGCTCGTCCGGATCGGTAACGTCCAGGAAAGCCGTCAGATCAGGCCGCTCCTCGAGCGCACGCACGAGCCCCGACACATGGACCTGGCTGTTGCGGCCGGTGTTGATAAACGTGCCGTATTGGGGCATCGCCGCGAAATGTTCGTATCGCAGCATCTCGCGTGTGGATGGAAGGTTGGCAGTGTGGTTTGATACCACCTGCGAGGTGGCAAACAGCGAATAAAGATCATCAAGCCTGTGCGCACCCAGCGATTCGACGACTCCTTCGGGACAGTACGGATCGTAGACCTGCACGGTCACGTCCAGCGACCCAAGGCGCTCTATCACGCCCCGGCCGATCATGCCGGCGCCAACCAGGCCCACCTTCACCCCAGCATACGCGCCGGGATACCGCGCGGCAAGCTCACGGGCCGCGCGCCAGTCCTTGCGCGTCATGCGCTGTACCGGCAGAAAGCCCTTCAGAGACAGCTGTATGAGGCTCGAGGCATACTCGATGACAGGAACCGCGTTAGCAGCCCACGCGCTGAACACCGCGACGCCGCTGTTAAGGTAAGGCCGCGCAAAGTACTGCACACTTCCCGCGCCGTAGAATACCGCCCTGAGCGAGGGAAGCCATTTTTTGATCTCCTCCTCGGTAAGGCGGGGCATGCCCCATGTCGAGAACACGATCTCTGCCTGGGCGAGCGCTGCGGCGTGACCGGCCATGTCTTCCTGCCGGATCACTTCGGGATATAGCTCTACCATATCCGCGATCCTGCCGCGCACATCGGGAGGGTATACGTCCGGGACGCTTTCGCTGTTGCAGAAAAATACCGCCTTCATACGTCTGCCTCCTTTGGCATTTTTTCTCCGATTCATCATAGCACCAAAGAGAGAGCTCCGCAAGCGGCACGTGCGGAAATAAACATATATACCGCCCTGTCCGAGCCAAATAGAAAGACTGCCACACCAGGAACCCTGACGTGACAGCCTTATACATTCTGCCGTGCGCCCGGACTTCGACGCGCGCCTCCCGGCGGTCTCCGGACAGGTAACTCCGGTCAGGCGAACCCGCGGCACACAGGCCATTCCGCTTAATGCTGCTTCCTTCCGGATCTGACATGGTTCACAGCGGCCTGTTGCACGGGACCCAACCTTCAACGTCCCTTATCCGAACCAGACCCGACAGGCGAACGCCTCGGACCGGGGATCGACCCTGCTATGGCGGGTTGCAGGTACAGGGCACCGCCAACTCCCCATCCAGCACGGCAAACTTTTAATCGGACTTTATTGTATCCCATACGAGCTTTTTAATCAAGCGGCAAGTTGCGGCATATTATAATGGGATTATATGGATACAAAAGATAAATTTCCGCGAATGAAACAATTGACACCCTGCGGGAATACTGTTATAATGAACGAAAATCAGTCGGGAGAAAAGTGTTCGATGAATGGACAACGCGCCCAGCGGTATTACGGCTTTAGCGGCCGGAGCTATTATAGCTTCGGTTACTTTACGTACTACAAATTCATAACGGGCGTCCATCCGAGCAGAGCATAGCCATATTTCATCGACCGTGGTAGGGAGTTCGGAGACGAACTCCCTTTTTATTACGGAGTCACCGAATTCGGGATGTAGTACGGCAGGCAGGAAGGAAAGGCAGGAACCAATATGATCATCGTTCTCAAACCGGGTACCGAGGAAGCCAGGATACAGGAACTCGTAGCGATGCTGGAGGCGTTGGGCGTCATCGTACAGCGCAACAATGGCGTGGACTACACGGTGCTGGCGCTCATAGGCGACACCACCCAGGTCAGCCAGTATCCGATCGAGACCAACGACATCGTTCACAAGGTGGTCCGCATACAGGAGCCTTTCAAGCGGGCCAACCGGCTATTTCACCCGCCGGACACCGTGATACGCGTGGGCGGTCACGAGATAGGCGGCGGACAGTTCGTTGTGGCCGCAGGGCCATGTGCCGTGGAGAGCGAGAAGCACATATGCGAAATGGCGCAGCTTATGAAGGCCGCCGGTGCTCATTTTCTGAGGGGCGGCGCGTTTAAGCCCCGGTCGTCTCCATACAGCTTTCAGGGACTGGGAAAGGAAGGTCTCACGTATCTGGCCCGAGCCGGAAGGGATGCGGGTATTCCGGTTGTCACGGAAATCATGTCGATAGATATGATTGACGAATTCGTGAAGAATGTCGATATCATACAGGTGGGAACGCGCAATATGCAGAACTTCACGCTGCTGCGTGAGCTGGGCCGCATCGATAAACCCATACTCCTCAAGCGGGGCATGAGCGCGACGATCGAGGAATGGCTCATGTCGGCAGAGTACATCATTTCCGAGGGAAACGAAAATGTGATACTGTGCGAGCGGGGGATCCGTACGTTTGAGAACTACACGCGCAACACGCTGGATATCGGCGCGGTTCCGGTCGTCAAGCGCCTGAGTCATCTGCCGGTTCTCGTAGACCCCAGCCACGCGTCGGGCATATGGTGGATGGTGGAGCCGCTGGCTAGGGCCGCTGTAGTCGCGGGTGCGGACGGGCTGCTCGTCGAGGTGCATACCGATCCCAAGCAGGCGCTGTCCGATGGGAATCAGTCAATCAAGCCGCAGAAATTCGATCGGCTGATGAAGGAAATCGAGGTGCTGGCGAGCATCATGGGACGGCCGCTGCGCGCTCCCGGAGAGGAACGGACATGAGCGCTGCGCCGGGTCCGGCCGGATGGCCCGCGGATTACTGCGTCACGATAGTGGGGCTGGGGCTCATGGGCGGCTCGATCGCCCGGGCGCTCGCTCCCCATCACCCCGCTGCGCTGTGGGCCGTGGACCGCGATCCCGCGGTGCTTGATAGGGCGCGGCGGGAGGGCGTCATTACCCGGGGATTTACCGACGCCCGCGAGCCGCTAGACCGCTCGGATCTGGTGATCGTGTGCCTGTATCCGGGCGACGCCATCCGATGGATTAATGAAAACAGCATACATATGAAAAAAAGCGCCGTCATTACCGACATATGCGGCGTCAAGACGCCCCTTATCGATGGAGTGACGCCCTTGAGGGACGGGGAGCCTGACTACGTTCCCGGCCACCCGATGGCTGGCCGCGAGCGCTGGGGATACGGGGAGTCCACAGCATCGCTCTTTACTGGATGCAGCTATATACTTACCCCGCTGCCGCGAAATCGGCCCGAAAGCATCAGGCTCGTCGAAACGCTGGCCCGGACGCTGGGAGCGGCGCGCGTGGTCTTTACCGATGCCGCCACCCACGACGAATACATTGCATTTACCAGCCAGATACCGCATGTGCTGTCGGTGGCGTATATGCACGCATCCGAGAGTCGCCCGGTCACTCCGTTCGCGGGAGGCAGCTTCGGGGACGTAAGCCGCGTGGCGCTCATAAACGAGCGAATCTGGACTGAGCTATTTTTACGCAACCGGGACAGGCTGACGCCTGAGATACGCAAACTCGCGCGAAGGCTCAATGAGCTGGCGGATCTTATTGACGGGAAAGACGCGCCCGCGCTTGCCGAGAGCCTGCGGGAGGCGCGCCGCATGAAGGAGGCCTACGATGCCGCAGATCACCGTTAACGCCCGATCGGCGTGCTATCCTCTTTATATCGAGCGCGGGGTTCTCGATACGCTGGGCGGAAAAATCGCTAAGGCACTGCCGGGCGCGCGTGCGGTCGTCGTGAGCGATGAGACTGTATATGAACTATACGGCGCACGCGCGAAGGAATCGCTGGCGCGTGCCGAGGTTCCGTCAGACTCCGTAGTGCTGCCGCCCGGAGAGGAAACAAAATCTCTGCCTGTGCTTTTCAGGCTCTATGAACAGATGGTCGAGCTTTCGATGAGCCGCACCGACGTGATCGTCGCGCTGGGCGGCGGTGTCATAGGCGACCTTGCTGGCGTGCTGGCGGCGACCTATCTGAGGGGAGTTCCCTATGTGCAGGTTCCAACCACGCTTCTGTCTCAGATCGATAGCAGCATAGGCGGCAAGACGGCGGTCAATCTGCCCTCTGGAAAAAATCTGGTGGGCGCGTTCTACCATCCGCGGATGGTGCTCATAGATCCGGGTACGCTGGCCACGCTGAGCGATGAGGAATTCGCCGGGGGCATGGCCGAGATCATAAAGACCGCCTGTATACTGGACGGTGAGCTGTTCGATTTGCTGGAGGCGAACGCGGGCCGGGCGGCCGTGACGCCGCTCATCGAGCAGGTGATCGCGCGCTGCTGCGCGATCAAGGCAGGCGTCGTGGAGGCCGACGAGCGGGACACAGGTGAGCGGTTACTACTGAACTTCGGCCACACGCTGGCCCATGCGCTGGAGAAATGCGCGCGGCCGCCGATGCGGCACGGACAGGCGGTGGCGGTGGGTATGACCCGAATTACCGCCGCGAGCGAACGGCGGGGCATGACCCGGCCGCCCGGGACGGCGGCTCGCCTTGCGGGACTGCTGGCGGCATTCGGGCTGCCTACGGAGCTGCCTGGCTGCATCGACTCGGAAACGCTGCTCGCCTATGCCTGGCGCGACAAGAAGGTGTTCAGCGGAAAGCTCAAGCTGGCACTGCTCCGGAGCATCGGTGAGGCTTTTGTACATCCCATAGACCGCGGAGGGCTGGCCGCGTTCCTTAGTGAAGGGGAGGAGAGGCGATGAATCTGATGCCGTCGCCCCTCTTGGGACGCGTCGCCGCGCCGCCCTCAAAAAGCGCGGCCCACCGGGCGCTGATCGCCGCGATGCTGGCCGCGGGAGAGAGCGTCCTAATGAACATTGAGGAGTCCGACGACATCGCTGCGACGCGAAAAGCCATAGAGACGCTCGGAGCCCGGGTGCGCAAGGGCACGGACGGCACCGGCCGGTCGTGGCTGACTGTTACGGGTGGTCTTCCGCGCCCCGGAGAGGCGGTCATCGACTGCGGTGAATCGGGCTCGACGCTGCGCTTTCTGGTTCCGGTCGCGCTGACGATGGGCAGCACAGTGACGTTCACGGGAGCAGGAAGGCTTCCCCAAAGGCCGATGCAGCCTTACTTTGCGCTCTTTGACCGCTGCGGCGTCTCATACCATATCCCGGGCGGCGGCCGCTTTCTGCCGCTTTGCGTGTCGGGGACGCTCCGGCCAGGACATTTCCGGCTTCCGGGCGGCGTCAGCTCGCAGTTCGTCAGCGGGCTTATCATGGCGCTTCCGATTCTTCCGGGCGATTCGACGGTGACGGTGGAGGGAGCGCTCGAATCCGCGGCCTACGTAGAGCTTACGCTGTCGGTGATGGAGCGTTTCGGGGTCCGCGTCACGCGGGACGAACCGGGTGTCTACCGCGTGTCCGGTGGCCAGCGGTACCGACCGGCTACGCTCACGATTGAGGGGGACTGGTCGCAGGCCGCGTTCTGGCTGACCGCCGGAGCGCTGGGGGGAGACGTTCGGGTGGAAGGGCTGGACGGGCGCTCGGTACAGGGCGACCGGGTGATTTTCGATATCCTGCGGTCGATGGGCGCCGACATTGTGGTGGAGGAGGACGGCGCGGTACGCTGCCGGCGGTCGCCGCTTCGCGCCACCGACGTAGACGTGTCGCAGTGCCCCGACCTTGCGCCCGCGGTGGCGGCGGCGCTGGCGCTCTCGCGGGGAGAGGCGCGCATCACGGGCTGCGCACGGCTGCGGCACAAGGAATCTGATCGCGTGGACTCCATAGTCCGCGCGCTTAGCGCTCTGGGCGCGGACATACGGGCCGACGGCGACGAGATCGCGGTGCGGGGCGTCCTGTCGCTTCGGGGCGGGGACGCGGACTCGTGCGGCGATCACCGCATCGCAATGATGATAGCCTGCGTCTCAGGCCGCTGTGCCGGGCCGGTGCGGCTCGCGGGGGCTGGCGCGGTGCGCAAATCCTATCCGGGATTCTGGGACGACATGGCGCGTTTGGGAGGAAAGATACAATGAGCAGCATTTGGGGGAATCATCTGCGCATATCGGTATTCGGCGAATCCCACGGCCCGGCGGTGGGGGTAGTGATAGACGGACTGCCGCCGGGACTGCGTATCGACTGGGAGGCAGTGCGCGCGCAGATGGCGCGGCGCGCGCCCGGCAGGCATCCGTGGTCGACTCCGAGACGGGAGACAGACGAGTTCGAGATCATGAGCGGTGTGTTTGGGGAGCATACGACGGGCACGCCGCTGGCCGCGCGGATCGCCTCGTCCGATCAGCGCCCAGGCAGCTATACGCGGGCTGGGCGCCTGCCCCGGCCCGGACACGCCGACTACACTGGCAACGTCCGCTACCGGGGGTTCGAGGACTATCGGGGCGGCGGGCATTTCTCGGGACGGCTGACCGCGCCGCTCGTGTTCGCCGGGGCCATCGCGCGCCAGATGCTGGCTGTAAGGGGCGTAGCGATAGGCAGCCATATCTCGCGGATCGGTCTTGTCGTGGACGAGCCCTGGGAGGCCCGCGGGCCCGAGGCCGCCGCGCTGGCCGCGCTGTCCGCGATGTATTTTCCAGTCAACAGCCCCCGCAGGGGAAAGCAGATGATCGATGCGATATGCGCCGCGCGCGACGAAGGCGATTCGCTGGGCGGAATCATCGAAACGGCGCTGGCGGGCGTACCGGTAGGCGTCGGTTCGCCGCTCTTCGAGGCCGTTGAGAGCCGCGCGGCGTCGCTCCTTTTTTCGATTCCCGCCGTGAAGGGCGTATCGTTCGGCGCGGGATTCGATATCGCGCTCATGCCCGGCAGCCTTGCCAACGATCCCTTTGTGGCGCGGGAGGGCAGGGTGGAGACGGCGACGAATAACAACGGCGGCGTACTGGGCGGCATCACGACCGGTATGCCGATTCGCTTCCAGGTGGCCGTCAAGCCCACCCCGTCGATCGCCCGGCCGCAGACGACGGTGGATCCTGTGAGCCTTGAGCAGCGGGAGATCGCTGTGACCGGGCGCCACGACGCCTGCATCGTGCCCCGGGCTGTGCCCGCTGTCGAGGCCGCCGCAGCGCTCGCGCTCACCGACATATGGATGGGACAGCCGGGATGGGAGGTCGACCGATGAGTCTTGATGAATTGAGGGAGCGTATAGACAGCGCCGACCGGGAGATTACAGCCGCTTTCGAGCGGCGCATGGCCGTTTCCCGGGAAATCGCGCTCAACAAGATAGATAGCGGTCTGCCGGTGCTCGATCCCGCGCGCGAGCGGGCGGTCATCGAAAGGGCGGTAAGCCGGGTCGAGTCGTCCGACGTGCGCCCCTATGTGCGGCCGCTCTATGAGACCATCATGGCCGCCAGCCGGGAACTGCAGCAAAAGCTCATCGACGAACTCCGGCCAGCGCCGCCCGAAACCGTAAGGGAAAACGGAGCCGACGAACGCCCTGCCGTGGCCTATTTAGGTATGCCCGGCTCGTTCAGCGAGGAGGCGGTGCTCGCGCATCTGGGCGACGACTGCCGCCCGGAGCCGGTGGAGAGCTTCGAGCGCATCGTGGCTGGGGTGGCGGAGGCCCGCTGGCCGATGGGCATGGTGCCGCTAGAGAATTCCCTGACCGGCTGCGTCAACGTGAACCTCGACCTGCTGCTGCGCTATGATGTTTCCATCGTCGGGGAACAGGTGCTGCCCGTCCGCCACTTCCTGCTGGGACTCCCGGGCGTGGACATCGGGCGGATCCGCCGCGTGCTGTCCCATCCGCAGGCGTTGGAGCAGTGCGGACGCTTCCTGGCCGGACGCGGGCTGGAGACGGTATCCTGCGGCAGCACCGCGCTGGCGGCCCGTACGGTAGCGCGGCAGGCCGATACCCGGAGTGCGGCTATCGCGTCGGAGCGGGCAGCGCAGCTGTACGGACTGGCCGTGCTGGCCAGTGATATACAAAGCGGCGCGGAGAACTACACCCGCTTCGTACTGATCGCCGGGTCGTCCCGGCCCGATCCTCAGGCCGACAAGCTGAGTCTCCTGTGCGTCATCGACCACACGCCCGGTTCGCTCTACCACATGCTCGAGGTGTTCGCGCGGCGCGGGCTCAACCTTTTGAGCATCGCGTCCCGACCGGTGGCGGGGGAGCCATGGCACTACAGCTTCTATGTGGATATCGCCGGTAACCTGGCCGATCCGCAGGTCGCAGTTGCGCTTGAGGAAACCGGGACGCGCTGCTCGTTGCTGCGCGTGCTGGGTAACTACAGGGCCTGGAGAGCCAGCGATGGAAGCTAGCGCTCCCAAGCGCTATGCGCTGCTGGGACGGCGGCTCGGGCACAGTCTGTCACCCCGGATACACGGGCTTATATTCCTTTTTACGGCGCTCGAGGGTGTTTATGAGCTCATTGAGGTTGAACCGGACGGCGTCGCCGGATATATGGAAGGCCTGCGCGAATCGGGAATCTCGGGTCTCAACGTGACCATTCCCTACAAGCGGACAGTGATGCCCTATCTCGATAGCCTGTCCCCCGAAGCCCGTGAGATCGGCGCTATTAACACGATCGTACCCGGGGAGAGCGCGCTTGCGGGATATAATACCGACTACTTTGGATTCTCACGGATGCTGGCGATGGCCGGTATCCCTGTGAGAGGTCAAAAGGCGCTGATACTGGGAACCGGCGGGTCGGCCCGGGCCGTTTACTGCGCGCTGCGCGACGCGGGTGC
>JAAYXU010000145.1 GCA_012515725.1 Clostridiales bacterium
GAACTAATATAAATGGTGTTCCACGGCATCCTTTTTCGTTTCATGAACCGTGCCGTGAGGATGCTGAGGCGGCGCGTAGATGGAATACAGCTTGAGCGGCATGGGACCAGTATTGATTAGGTTGTGCCATATCCCGGCGGGTATCACGATCGCGTAGCCGCCGCCGACCCTTTGACGGAAATGGAGATTGTCCACGCTGTTTCCCATCATAACAAGACCCTGCCCTTCTTCCACGCGCAGGAATTGATCGACGTCCGGATGCATTTCGAGGCCAATGTCGTCCCCTGCGCGTATGCTCATTAGTGTAAGCTGCAAATGCTCTCCCGTCCACAGCGCGGTACGGAAGTTCTCGTTCTGTCTTGCAGCCTGCGCGATATTGACGGCGAACGGATCCGGGCCGTAATCGATGAGCCTGATATACTGCCCGCAGTCCGGGTAATACGGCGCGGCCGCACGGCAGGGGTAGCCGCACGGACAGTGGCAGATCGGCGGCATATACATGGAATACGCGCTGGGAAAGGTGTATTGCATAGTCTTTGCCCTCCTATCGCTGGCATCTTATTGTACGCTTGCGGCGTGGAAAAGGTGATTTCGAGTACGGGAGATGCAGCGAAGTTGCGGGCTGTTTCTCAACTTTTTGCTCTGTTTGACGCTCTCTTCCATGCCTCAATCCATTTCTTGTTGGCAGGTCAACGTCATATGCGGAAATTCAAGGGGCACTATATCCGTTGACCGGATACGCCGTTATGCTATAATAGGACAATATCAAAGACAATTGGCTGTAACTTACAACGAGCCGGAGGGACGGAATGGGAAAAACACTGGTTGTGGCGGAAAAGCCGTCGGTAGGGCGCGATATCGCGCGCGTGCTGGGCGCATCCACGCGGGGCAACGGCTGCATTATCGGAGACGAGTATGTCGTGACATGGGCGATCGGACATCTCATATCGCTGTGCAATCCCGAGGAACTCGACGAGAAATATAAAAAATGGAGCTTTGACACGTTGCCGATACTGCCTGGCGAGATGAATAAGAAGATCATATATAGGACCCGCTTCCAGTACGGCATTGTGAAGAACTGGATGAACAGCGATGAGATTGAACGCATCGTGTGCGCGACCGACGCCGGACGCGAGGGCGAGCTCATATTCCGGCTCATATACGAGCATACCGGCTGCTCGAAGCCCTTCGACCGACTGTGGATCTCTTCGATGACCGACTACGCAATTCGTCAGGGATTCGAGTCGCTCAAACCCGGCAGCCAGTACGATAATCTCTACGAGTCGGCGCGGTGCCGCGCCGAAGCCGACTGGCTGGTGGGCATGAACGGAAGCCGTGGCTATACGCTCACATACAATACTCTCTTATCCGTGGGGCGCGTCCAGTCGCCGACGCTGGCCATACTGGTCGAGCGGGAGCTGGAGCGGCGCAACTTCAAGCCTGAGAAGTATTATGTGCTGACAGCCGATTTCGGCGGGTACACGGGGCGCTGGTTCGACGAGAGTGTCCGGGAAAATCCATACCGTATCCCCCCCGCGCGCCGCGATGAGTTCGAGAGTCTGGCGGCCACACTGCCCGGTAAAAGCGCTGTCGTCGAGCGGATTGAGGTCACCCAGCAGACCAACAAGCCTCCGCTCCTCTACGACCTGACTCAGCTACAGCGCGACGCGAACCGGAAGTTTGGCTGGCCCGCGTCCAAGACGCTTAAAATCGCGCAGACGCTCTACGAGCAGGCCAAGGTAATCACCTACCCGCGTACCGACAGCAAGTACCTTTCGTCTGATATGAAGAAATCGCTGCCCGACCGGCTTGAGAAGCTTAACCAGGGCAAGTGGAAGAAGTTTGCCGCGCTGGCTCTTAAGTCCGAGCGGGAGCTTTTTCCCCGGGTTATAAACAACAAGGGCGTATCCGACCACCACGCGATCATACCCACGGGCAGCGCGGCCGCGGTAGAGAAGCTCGAGGGCAACGAACTCAGGCTCTTTGACCTTATAGCGCGCCGGTTTATCGCGGTCTTTCTCGAAGATCAGATCATCGAGAGAACCGAGATACTGACCCGGTGCGAGGGACACGCGTTCCTGACGCGGGGCCGCCGGGTCACGCACCCCGGTTGGTCAGCGGTGTACGGCAAGAACGGCAGCGATAAGCGCTTCGAGGAAGAGCCCGACAACGCCGAGCAGGACGACCTGCCCCAGGTTGTCCAGGCAGAGAGCCGCACCGCGGTGTCGGCGGAACTGGCCGAGAAGGAAACAACGCCGCCCCCGCCGTATACTGAGGCGTCACTGCTGGCCGCGATGGAGCACGCCGGTCGGCGCATCGACGACGAGGAGCTGGCCGCGCAGATGCGCGACAGCGGTCTGGGAACTCCGGCGACGCGCGCCGCGATCATAGACCGCCTGATACAGGTGCAGTACATCCGCCGCGTGAGACGCACGCTAGTACCCACCGAGAAGGGCATGACGCTGGTGGCGGTGCTTCCCGAAGCGCTGCGCAGTCCGATCATGACCGGCCAGTGGGAGAAAGCGTTGGGCGACATCGGGCGGGGCGAAGGAGATTCTGAGCAGTTCATGCAGGGCATCCGCCGCCTGGCTACGGATATCGTGGACGAGAGCAGAACGCGCAGGCAGGGTATCGAGTTCCCCGAATCGGTGCGCAGGCAGGGCCCGGCCCCCGGAGAGCGCGAGACGCTGGGCGCGTGCCCGATCTGCGAGGATGGCGAGATAAAGGAAAACTCCAAGGCGTTTTACTGCACGAACTGGCGGCGTACCCGGTGCACGTTCACGCTCTGGAAGAACGCATTCACTAAGGACGACGGCGGCGGGCCCGAGGTGACGCCCGATATAGTGCGTGTACTGCTCGAGAGAAAAACGCTGGTCGGCAAGACCGGGACCCTTTCGCTGATGGGCGACGCGCCCTGGGTTCAGTGGGAACCCGCCGACGGCAGCCCGGTGCGCTACGGCGACGGCTCTCGCGCCGGAGACGAGTCCCAGGACAAAGCGGGCGGCGCGAAAAAGTCTGCGACCCGCAGGAAAACCGTAGCCAGGAAAAAGACGACGAGCGGAAAAAAGAGCGGGAAAACCAGTACGGCAAAGAAGAAGGCGACAAAGACAACGAAGGCGACAGCGGAGGAATAGATAGCGACGCCCCGGAGCAGCGGGCGATCTGCCCGGGAAAGGGAGAGGCGATGAACGACACCGCACTCAGGCGTCGACTGCGGCGCATGAAGCGGGACGAGAGTCGGCTGAGGTTTGACGATCCGGCCAGGCCCGCGGGGGAATCGGTATGGAGGCGGTACTTTGGCGATCCCTCTCCCCGGTATGGCCGCGACCTGCTGCTCAGTATGGACGAGGGCGCGTTCTATTTAGTGGAGCGGGATTTCTACGCCGAGGTGCTGACGCTGTATATGCGGGAGCGAGGTTTTCTCGCGTCCGCGCCCGGCGATCCGTCCGCGCTTAATGCGCTGGGGCTGCCGCCCGATGCCGACGCCGAGGAGACAAGAAAGCGTTTCCGGCAGCTCGCGCACCGGTTTCATCCCGACCACGGCGGCGACGCCGATACGTTCCGGGAGATACTGGATGCCTACCGGAAACTGTCCGACCGCGACGCGACCGGACGCCGCCCGTAAACCGGACCGTATACTCGAGCACAAAATAATAAAATAAGCGGGGGACAATCCTATTGTACAAAAATTTACTGTGGGACTTTGACGGAACACTCTTCGACAGCTATCCAAATATGACCGAATCGATCCGACTCGCGCTCCTTAAGCAGGGCGTAGATGAATCCGCCGCGTCGTTACTCTTCATGATAAAGCGCTCGGTTGCGCAATGTATATCGCACTATAGCCGGAAGTTCTCACTGGACGGACGGGAGCTGTACGCCAGCTATCGCTTTAATGAGGAAAACAGCGACTGGAGCGCCGTGATGCCGTATCCGGGAGCCGAGACCGTATGCCGCTGCGCAGTCGAAAGCGGAGGCCGAAACTTCCTCTATACTCACCGCGGAAGAAAATCCTACGAATACATGGATCTGCACGGGCTTAAAAAATACTTTACGGGCGGCGTGACCAGAGACGACCCGTTCCCCATGAAGCCCGCGCCTGACGCTATAAACTACCTCGTCGAGCGGTACGGGATGCGCCGGTCCGAAACCGTGATGATCGGAGACCGTGACATCGACATACTCGCGGCTCACGCCGCCGGAGTCGCCGGATGCCTGTTTGATCCGGACGGCTTTTATCCGGACACCGCCGCGGAGTTTCACACGCGCTCCATGGAGGAGATCGCCGCCGCGCTGCTCGGACCGCGCTAGAGCAGCGCTCCGGCGGAGCTCTGCGCCCGGCACAGGCGACTGTACAGCCCGCCCATACCCAATAGATCCTCGTGCGATCCCTGCTCGGCGATTCGGCCATCCCGCAGCACGATGATCTGATCGGCTTCCCGTATCGTGGACAGCCGGTGCGCGATGACGACCGCGGTCTTGTTCCGCTTGAGCCGCCCGATCGCCTCCTGTATGATCTGCTCTGTCTGGGTATCCACCGCCGAGGTCGCCTCGTCCAGTATCAGTATCGGAGCGTCCTTTAGCACCGCGCGGGCGATCGATATGCGCTGCTTCTGCCCGCCCGACAGCTTGACGCCCCGCTCCCCTACATGCGTATCATATCCGCGCTCCAGCGCCATTATGAACTCATGCGCCCCAGCCGCAGTGGCCGCGCGGATCACTTCCTTGTCCGAAGCGCCCGGACAGCCGTAGAGTATGTTCTCCTTCACGGTTCCGTTAAAAAGGAACACATCCTGCGAAACCAGACTGATCTGACGGCGCAGACTAGCGAGCGTATAGCGCCCGACCCTCTCCCCGTCCAGCCGTATTTCGCCCTGTGTGGCCTCGTAGAATCGCGGTATGAGGTTCGCGATTGTGGTTTTCCCTACGCCCGTCACGCCGACGATCGCCAGGGTTTGTCCCGGCTGTATAGTAAAGGACACATCCTCAAGCACCGGAATCGAATCGACGTAGCGAAAGCTGACATTGCGAAACTCGATGAGTCCGCGGGCGCGGACAAGCTCCCGCGCGCCCGGCTCCTCCATGACCTCCGGAGGCTCGCGCAGCAGCTCGAACACCCTGTCGGCGCTGGCTATCGCGTGCTGAAGCCCTTCGTTGATCTGGCCCAGCGCCATAATGGGCTGATAGAAAAGACTCAGATACATGAGGAACGCGACCAGATCCTCGAGCGGGAGCTCTCCTCCCAGCGCCAGCCGACCGCCAAAGAATATGACGATCACGGTTCCGATACCGGCAACGAACTCTATGCCCGGATGAAACGCGTTGCTGAGCCGCAGCGCGCGAAGTATTGCCCGCGTGTGTCCGGCTATGGTGCGGCCCGCACGGGCCGTCTCGTACTCCTCCTGCGTGAACGCCTTTATCTCCTTGACGCCAGTGAAATTGTCCTGAAGCACCGCGCTCACCTCTCCGACCCGCTCCTGCGCGCGTCGGAACAGCGGACGGGATATAGAGCTGAACCGGACGACCATGACCGCGAGCAGAGGCATCGGTATCATCGTGTAGAGCGCCAGTGTCGCGTTCATCGCGATGAGCATCGACATGATGCCCACAAATGTGAGCGCGTTGACGACCAGCGTCGGTATCGCGTGCGCCAGCAGCTGCTCGAAGTTCCGGGTGTCGTCGATGACACGCGACATGAGATCTCCGGTCTGCTTGTCCTGAAAATACCGCAGAGGCAGCTTCTGTACATGGTCATACAGGTGCTTGCGTATGTCCTCGAGCATATTCCAGGCCGCGTAGTGGGAGATATAATCGGTGCCGAACCGCGAAAAGGCCCGCATCACATAGATAAGCACCACCGCCCCGGCCAGCGGCGTTACCCGATTGATCGTATCTTGACCGCCTACCCCGTCGGTGATGAGCTGTATGAGGCTCCGCACCGCCCATGGCCCGGCCATATTCATGCCGGTAGCGACTACCATGCACAGCGTCGCAAGCACGATCCACATTTTGTAGGGCTTCATAAATATCCAAAGCGCTCTGAACTGTCTCAAATCCGAATCCCCCGCGTTTTGATGCCCGTCCATTATACCATACCGGCCCGAAGGTGGGTCAAGAACCGCGCTAAACACGAAAACTGCATATTATTGCCACATATCGAACGGTTAATTGGTACAGTAATTACTAA
>JAAYXU010000146.1 GCA_012515725.1 Clostridiales bacterium
CAAAGCGTTCGAGGGTCTTCCCGGCGTCGCCAAGCTGCCCTGCAACACGCCCGAGCGTAAAAACTCATATTGGTGGTACCCGATCATACTGGATACCAAGCGGCTTACGCTGGACGCCCCCGCGGTGCTTAAGGAGCTCGCGGCTATGAAAATTCCATGCTACGGTATTCAGTGGCCCGAGTCCTATCTGGAGAGGGCGTATCAGGAGCACAACGGATTCGGCGCCGCCAGGTTCCCATTCCGGAGCAACGAGTATACCGATCCTCAGACGGCCGATTACCACAGGGATCTTTGCCCGGTGGCTCATTCGCTGCGTGCCCGCACGATCAATCTGTTCCTGCATCCCACCTGGGAGAGAGCGCATATAGAGCGGTGTATCGAGGCAGTCAAAAAAGTGCTGGGCGAGCATCTGAAATGATGCGACCGAAAGGAGTGCAGATATGGCCAAAGTAAAGTGGGGCGTGCTGGGCGCGGGAGGCATCGCGCGCCGAAGAACCATACCCGGCCTCATAAATGCCCGCAACGCGGAGCTCGTCGCCGTCATGGATACGGCTGAGGAATTGGCGCGGGAGGTAAAAGCTGAGTTTGGCGCCAGGCGGGCCTATACCGCGACCGAGGCGCTGCTGGCCGATCCCGAAGTGGAGGCGGTCTACATCGCGTCGCCGGTGGCCTTCCATAAGCAGCAGGCTCTGGCCTGCGCCGCCGGAGGGAAGCATGTTCTCATCGAGAAGCCTATCGCTATGACCGCGCGGGAAGGGGAGGAGGTCATAAAGGCCTGCGACGACGCCGGTATCATCGCGGCGGCGGGCTTTATGATGCGTTTCCATACCTACCACCGACAGCTTCGGGAGATCATCGCCGCCGGACGGCTTGGCAGGATCGTATCCTGCCGGGCCCAGCTTACATGCTGGTATCCCGAGATACCCGGCGCGTGGCGGCAGAAGACGGCTACTTCGGGCGGCGGAGCGATGATGGACATGGGCATTCACTGCATCGACCTTATACAGTATATTACAGGCACGAAAGCCGTCCGAGTATCCGGCATGACCGACACGCTGGCATTTGGCTACGAGGTGGAGGACGCCGCCACCCTGCTGCTGCGTCTCGACAACGGCGCGGTCGCCAGCGTCGACGCATACTTCTGCATCCCCGACGCGGCGGCCCGCGGCCGTCTGGAGATATACGGCACGCGGGGCAGCGCTCTGTGCGAAGGCACCATTGGCCAGGTAGAGTCCGGCACCGCCGATGTGCTCCTTGGCGATGACACGCTGGGATACGACGCCAAACAGGACCGCGTGGATGTGACTCCCGTGAAGCTTTTAAGCGACTTTGGCAATATGTATACGAGCCAGATCGAAGCCTTTGGCCGCTCCATACTGGAGGGTGCGCCTGTGGCGGTGCCCCTCGCGGACGCGCTGCGGGCGCAGCGTATCGTGGAGGCGTGCTATGAATCCGCAAAAACGCGCGGGACAGTCGACCTGTAGCCCGGACGCGCGAGGAGGAATCGCATATGAATAAAAAAAGCGGCCTCATTCCCGTTCCTCAAAGCATGAGCGGGTCCCAGGGGAAACCGATACTGCTCGGGCGTCCCGGCGAGGCGCTGTGCCGCGTGGATACGGGCGGTCTGCCGGACGACTGCCTGTCCCGCCAGGCGGCCGAACTGCTGCGCGGCCATCTCAAAGGCCTCCTAAATGCCGAGCCTCTGGGGAGCCTGCCTATCCGGCTTCATATCGGCAAAGCGCCCGGCGGTGTCAAAAACCCGGAACAGGGCTACCTGCTGGACGCTGACGTTGGGTCCGTAACCGTAACAGGTTTCGGTCCTGCTGGGCTGTATTACGGTGTTATATCGCTTATTGAGAGCCTTAGGTTCGAGTTCGGCGCACTGACGCTGCCGCCTGTGCGGATACTGGACTGGCCGGAATTCGCGACGCGGGGCCATTTCATGGAGTGCCGCTTCGGCACCAACCTTATGACTTTTGCCGACTGGAAGTATCTAGTAGACCATATGGCGCTCTTAAAGATGAATCAGCTGGTCGTGGGCATATACGGCTGCTGGTGCGTCCAGTACGACGGCCGGGTCAGCGAGTATCTGTATGTCCCGCTCAAGACCTGTCCCGAACTTGCGACTCCGGCGGTGATTCGCTACTTCTCTGCGGGAGCTGGCCGCTGGATTGACGAGGAAAAGCTGCCGCCGATGTTCGCTAACGATTTCTTTGGCGAGCTCATCGCGTACGGCAAGAGCAGGGGCGTGACGGTATTTCCGCTCTTTAACTCATTCGGCCATAATACGCTCATACCGGCCGCGTACCCCGAAGTATCCGCCCGGGACGAGATCGGAGAGGCCGCCCTGACGGGATTCTGCACGCGCAATCCCAAGACATACGAGCTGCTCTTTTCGATATACGATGAGATCATCGACCGGTATCTGGCGCCCAACGGCGTGGACAGCTTTCATATAGGACTGGACGAGGTCTGGGACGGCATAGCACTCAACGCCGCGGACATATTCAGGACACGCTCCCCCTGGTGCCGGTGTGAAA
>JAAYXU010000147.1 GCA_012515725.1 Clostridiales bacterium
ATACGATACAGCTTTTGCACTTCCGCATAATAAAAAATTGGAGGAACATGCCAATGCCCGCAAGAAAGACGCTCAATGTCACCCCCGTGGGATTCTACTGCCAAAACGACCGCGCCCCCGAGAGCTTTCCGCTGCCTGCCTGCATGGCCTCCCTGATGGAAGCGCTGGGCGAAGACTATCCGGTCACTACACTCCATGCCCATAACCGCGACTACACGCAGCGGACGGCCAATATGGACTTCCTCACGGCGTCAGGGATGGCGTTCGGGCTGCTGTGGCACCGCGAATACTGCATGAGCAGTCTGGATCTGACGCAGGTGCAGCTCCACGATGAGACGATTCGCCACGCATTTGACTGGGCGGGCTACGAATATGAAACCATCGAGAAGAGCGAAGACGGCGGCAATCGGGAGGATATCCGCCGCCGTATCGTCCGGTCCATCGACGAGGGCGTGCCGGTGCTGGCGTTCGGCATCATAGGCCCGCCCGAGTGCCTGATCCTGTGCGGTTACGACGACGACGGGGACACGCTGCTCGGCTGGAGCCACTTTGCCGAAGCATGGCGCGCCCAGCGGGAGCCGGGCGGCATGTTCCGCAAAACCGGTTGGTACGACGACCTGTGGAAGATCGTGCTGACCGGGAAAAAGAGCGGCCGGACATGCTCGCTGCGCGACGTGCTGGCGCGTGGTCTTGCCATCATGGAGAAGACCGAGACTGAGGGATACGCGGCCGGGCTCGCCGCCTATGACGAATGGATCGGATATGTGCGAAATCCCGGGCTGTCGGACGCGGACGACGACACGATTAAAAAGCGTCACGGGTTCCACCACTGCCTTGTCGGCAACCTGGCAGAAGCCCGGTGCTGGGCCGTGGCCTTTCTCCGCCGCGCCGCACAGGAGACCGGAGACGATAGGCTTAATGATATCGCTCGCTGTTTTCAGGATATACACGACTGGTGCTGGAAGGTATGGGGCGTGCTGGGCGCGTTCGGCGACCCTGATGTCTGGAAAGGTTTTCGCAGCGCAGAAAACCGAGCGAAGATCGCCGCGCTGCTCGGTGAGATCAAGTCATTCGATATGCGCGCGATGGATCTGCTGCGGCAGGCGCTGTAGAGCGATCGCATACTGTTTTGATACTGGTACGGATTTAACGCCTTTTGTGTATGTGCCGGATGGTCATCCCGATTTACGCGCCAGCAGCGCCCGCATCCCGAGCGCGTAGCTGTCAAATCCGAACCCCGCGATCTGCCCCACGCACACCGCCGCGATCAGCGAACGGTGTCGGAATTCCTCCCGGGCGTACACGTTCGTCAGATGCACCTCCACGACCGGCACAGTCACCGACGCGATCGCGTCGCGCAGTGCGACGCTGGTGTGCGTATAGGCGGCGGCATTGAGGACGATTCCGTCGTATACGTCCTGGGCCTGCTGTATCAGCGTCACCAGCTCGCCCTCCAGATTGCTCTGGCGGATGTCGGCCACTGCATCCAGCGCGGCGGCCTGCGCCTCGATGAACCGGCATAGCGCGTCGTAGTCCCGGTCCCCATATATGCCGGGCTCCCGCGCGCCCAGGCGATTGAGGTTGGGTCCGTTGAGCACGAGCAGTTTCATGATCCCATCTCCTTTATCCGGGCCAGCAGGGTCTCCACGGCCCTGCCGGGGCTTCCGGCGTTATCGAGCGTAATATCGGCGTACTGAGTATACAGCGGCGCGCGCCGTCTGTACAGCGTATCCAGCGCCTCTCTACCTCCCGCCAGCAGCGGCCGGGCGTTGTAGTCGATCGTTTCGTGTATTAGAGCTAGGGGCCGATCGATGTGTACGATCAGTCCCCGCGCCGCCAGCTCGCGCATGTTCGCGGCGCGGGTGACGACGCCGCCCCCTGTCGCGATGACCACCCCGCGCATACGAGCCGCCCTACGGGCCGCCGCGGTCTCTGCCTGCCGGAACGCGTCCTCTCCGCGGGCAAAAAGCGACGGAATCGCGCCCGCCTCCGACTCGATGAGAGCGTCCAGATCGACGAACGTCCTGCCCAGCGCGGCGGCCAGAGCGCGGCCCAGAGCGGTCTTTCCGCTGCCCGGCATACCGATGAGCACGATGTTCTCACCGGGGGGCTTGTTCATCCGCCGATACATCCGGTCGATGACGCCGTCTTCGAGCGATACACCATTCCACAGCTCCTGCGCCCGGACCGCCTGCGCGATCAGCATGAAAAGGCCGTTCACACACCGCGCGCCCGCCGAGCGCGCCTCGGCCAGCAACCGGGTCTCGACCGGGTTGTATATAAGGTCAGCCACATACCGGAATCCCGCGATCAGGTCTCGGGACAGCGGACAGCCGTCCACGTCGGGAAACATGCCCACCGGCGTGCAGTTGACGAGCAGTTCGAATCCGTGCGCGGGCGCAAGCCTGTCGTACCCGATCACCTGCACATCCCCGAACTGCCCAGCGGCCCCGGCGGGATCGCGGCTCGCGAGCGTGATCCCGGCAGCACCCGCGTCGCGCAGCGCGCAGTAAACGGCCCGGGCCGACCCGCCGGTTCCCAGTATCAGCGCCTTTTGACCTCTCACAGGGATACCGGCCATCGCCAGCATCCGTGAGAATCCAAAGTAGTCGG
>JAAYXU010000009.1 GCA_012515725.1 Clostridiales bacterium
CTATCGCGTTTTTTATAACGAAATCGCGGACTCCCAGCTTCCTGGCCGCCTCCGCGAGCAGCGCATTGCGTTCACTTTCGTCCGTAGAAAGCGGGAGCGTCATCGCCCACATGCGGGCTGCCAGCTGCCGAGTGACCATCGCCATAAGCATATAGGGGCTGTCCCCTGCGGTCACCATGCCCCGGTACGCGGCCATCGTTTGCCGGGTACGTCCAGAGGCCATCTGATCGATCATACGAAAAACGCGGTACTCGGTGGCTTGCGTACACACCGCATCGATATCCTCCCGGCGGATGCGGGGACTATCGCCCACGTAAGCGGCCAGCTTTTCGATCTCACCTTTGGCCCACAGGAGCCGACCATCCCCCGTTTTCATGATGTACGCGGCGTTTGTTTCGGATAGTTCCTTTCCAAGCCCGCGGGCCATCTCCACGACCCAGGGAGCGGCCTCTCTTTCGCTGAGCGGATCGAACGTCACCTCCGCCCCGGCTTTTGTCAGCGACTTGTACCATTGGGTGCGTTTGTCCACGCGGCCTCTGCTCAGAAATACGAGGCATACGCTCGGTGATACCGCTTCAATGAGCCGCGCCGCTTCCTGCGCTCCGGACGCGGCCCCTCCCCCGCTCTCAGAGTTCTGCCCTGGTTTTTTCTCTTCCCCAGCGCTTCCGCTACCGCCGGAATCCTCTTTCTTTCGCGGGGACTCAAGCGCGGCAAAATCGCGCACTAGCACGATTCTCCGCTCAGCCATGAAGGGGAACGACTGACAGGCCGCGGCGATTTCGTCGGCAGATGTCTTCTTCCCGTCGATGAAGCTCAGATTCAGGTCCTCCAACCCTTCGGGTATGAGCGCACCGCACAGCACGAGAAACGCTCTGTCCTTCAGATACTCCTCGTCGCCATGGAATACCAGTATGGATGGGATCTCCCGTTTTTCTACCGCCTTACTGAACTCTCCGAACTTCATCCGTAGCCTCTCCGCGTCAGTCGTCCCACAGTACGACACTTCCCATATCGTTCATATTATACAGTACCGGGCAGGTTCCATCAAGGAGCGTGAGCTTATCGAGCGCAAGGCCGCTTCCGTCTGTATAGATCACCGCATTCGCGGTCAGCAGCGCGAGCCGCTCCCGCCGCGCCGGAGTCATGCGGGCGACCACCACCGCCGAGAGTCCTGAGGCCCAGGCGTATCCCTCGGTCAGGTACTGCGGATCGATGTACAGCGCGTTGCGCTCACCCTGCGTCAGGAGCGCGGCAAACCGAGTCTTCGCGCCGTGAGATTTGCCGCGGAACGCGACAAGCTGGCAGCCAAGCCCGTCCGATTCAATTCGCCAGCCTTCGGCGGCCGTTTCCCATGGCGTCAGTATACAAAGCTCCCGGGTCAGCGCGTTCATATCCCCGGCGAGCGGTTCGGGAATCACAAGCCCTTGCGTGCGCGCCATCAGCTCCTCGTCCTCAAGCACTCCGCGCAGATCGCTCGCGTCAATCCCGGTAAATAAAAGACGCTCAGGACCGCGTAACCCCTGCGCCCGAAGCGCGTCGGACAGGTGGTATACGGGCTTGTCCATTACGAGTAGCAAAACGACGCCATCCCGCTCCAGAAACACCGCCGTACGGCTCCCGTCTCCCGCCGTCCGCAGCGAATAATCGTCGCCCGCGTACTGGGTCCATGGCAGGCATGACGCGATCAGAGCGGCCGAGAGAGCCGCCACTGTAAGCATGCGCCAGCGAGGCCGGAGCCGTACTGCCTTCGGGGAAAGGGCAAGTGTCAAAGCGCCCGACAGCGCGAGAGCGGCCGCGGGCGGTGACGGCAGGGCGAGTACCGTGGCGCGCCGCGCGGCCTGCTCCGCCAGGTACAGCCACCACCGCGCCATCGGCGCGATCAGCATCGCCGCCGGACAGGACAGCGGAGGCCACGCCACAGCCAGCAGCGCGAACACGATAGAGAGCGTCAGTATGACCGTCGTCGCGGGTATGAAAAGGAGATTCGCTGCGAACGCAGCGGGAGCCAGATCGCCAAAATACAGCGCCATCCAGGGCCATGTGGCAAGAAACACGCAGCCCGTCACAAGCAGCAGCCCCAGCAGATACAGCGCGGGCCTGCGTACCGGTGCGGGCATCGCCGACTCACGCAGCCGCCGCAGCAGCAGCGCGTCAAGCGAGGGATAGAGGAGCACGATTCCCGCCGCCGACAGGAAGGAGAGTTGGAGTCCCACATCCAGGAAGTCCAGCGGACGCGCGATTAATATGAAAACAAAGACGGCAGCCAGGCTGTTTGGCGGTGAATAGGCGCGTCCCGCTATGCGCCCCGCCGTGAGCACGCCCCACAACGCCGTCGCCCTCAGCACCGAGGGGCGCGGGCCTGTCAGCAGGAAATAGAACGCGAGCAGAGCGGCCGATATGAGCGTAATAGTCATCGCGCCCCAGCGGCACCGTCTTCCCAGCGCGTGTACCATCATGAGCAGTATGCCCACATGGAGCCCCGAAACCGCCAGCAGGTGGGAGATGCCCAGACGGGCGAAATCGTCGCGCGCGCTGCTGGGCATGCTTCCCGCGTCACCCGTCAGCAGGGCGCATATCGCCGCGGCGCGGTCCTCGCCAATCCATCGCTCCGCCGCTGACCCTACGCGGGTCCGGACTCCCATAACGGCGGTCTGCCACCAAGGGAGATCGCCCTTCTCTATCGCTGCCCAACCGATGTTAAGTATCGACTCGAAGCGGATACCGCCCAGCATGAGACGCAGTCTTTCGTCGTACCCGCCCGCGTACTGGGCTGCCGGGGGAACAGCGAGCGTCATCGGCCCCGTAACCCGGCACCCCGGCGCGAACTGCGACGCAATGCCCGCGCCGCCTCCGTAGAGCGTCAGCGCGACTCGTCCCTCCAGCGGCATAAGCGGGCCGTCTTCAGGCCCGGCCAGCACATCGCGCAGTATGACCCGTATGCTGGACGCGCCTTCCTCGGGAGTGTCGGCTACGACGCCGCTCACCCGCGCGTATGTGCCCGCTCCCCGCGGATGCCGGTACCAGTCGGGAACCGCCCAGGTCATCGCTCCCGCGCCCAGCAGCAGCGCGAACAGGCACAGCGGGATCGCGATTGAGCGACGGAACGCGTACATCGCGGCCATGAGTGCCCACAGGAGACCGGCTGCTGCCAATATTATACATAAAGGAAGTTCCAGGCGGAACCCAGCGTAAAGACCGGCTCCAAAAAAGAGCGCCAGCACAGCCATCGGCTGTTCGATCAGCGCAAGAATTGGTTTGCGCGTAGGAAGAGAGGACGGTTCAGAGCACATACGCGTCAAGCGCGCGTGCCAGCGCCGCTCCAGGATGAACCTGCGCGGCTTCGGCGGCCAGTTCGGCGCGATCGGCGTTGGGGGGAAGATGAGTCAGTATTACACGCGGACACCCGGCGTCCAACCCGATACGCGCGGCCTGTGCGACCGACAGGTGGGGCGTTTCGGGCGTCCGGTTCCGCTCCAGACAGCCCGCCTCGCATAGAAAAAGATCCGCGCCGCGCGCAAGAGGTTCGAGGCGGTCGTGCATACGCGTGTCCCCGGTATAAAAAATCCTTCGTCCCCGGCACGAAATGCTCATCGCGTACGATGGAACCGGATGCTCCATCGGGTAAAATGAAATGGTGAAAGGGCCCTGCTTTACCGTAAAACCCGGCTCGATATGGGATACAGCGAACGCGGGCTCGTTGCGCAGAAACTCCGCCTCCGCGCCGGGCGAACCGGGACAGAATACCGGCAGCGGACAGGTTACGGGGGCTCCACTCTTCCTGAGCGCCGCAAGCGCGTAGCGGAGAACTCCCATATCCGCAATATGGTCGCTGTGCAGATGGGACAGAGCCACCGCGCGCAGCTCATATAGAGCGATCTCCCGCTGTAGACGCATGAGTGCGCCCGGGCCGCATTCCAGCAGCAGATGAAACCCATCTTCGGAAACAAGATACGCCGAGCAGACGCCGTCCGCCGGCGGGTAGGGACCGTATTCGCCCAGTATCGTCAGCTTCATCGCGTAGCTCCTTCTCGCGGAGTGAACTCGTTTGCTACTCCCGGGGAAGCTCTTCGCCGTCCCGTTTGCGCAGGACCCGCACCTGCGGGATGCGTCCCAGAAGCGGTATGAGCGGCAGCGCGAGAGCTGCGCCTCCCGCCGCCTGTAGGAAATTGAAGGGCAGTCCCGCCAGCATTACCGCTGGCCCGAACACCGCCCACTCGTAGGCCGCGTAACCGACCGCCATGAATACGCCTCCGGCCAGCATGGCCGCAAGCCGCGCCCACAACCGATCTCCCAGCATCCGCATGAAACCCGCCACGATGAGCGCCATCAGCGTCTTGATAACGAGCGTGCCGGGAGCATACTGCGCGGCGCTTGCCAGTAAGTCCGCAAAAAGCGACCCAAGCCCGACAGACACCGCGCCAACCGGGCCCAGCATCCATGCTGAGGCGTATATCATGCTGTCGCCTGGATGTATGTACGCTCCGGTAATTACAGGCATGGGCACCGGAATGCGCAGCAGCGTGAGCACCGTTACCAGAGCGGCCATGAGCGCCACGATGACGATCCGACGTATGAGCGCGCGTTCCCTGTTCATTACATCACCTCAGCTGCAGAAAGGCTCGGCCGCCTGTCAGGCCCGGTCCATATACTCGTGGGTACGGGTATCGATGCGTATCTTCTCGCCCTGGTTGATAAAAAGCGGGACGTTGATCGTCGCGCCAGTCTCCAGCACCGCTTGCTTGGTCACGTTTGTCGCGGTATCGCCACGCAGACCCGGTTCGGTCTCGACGACCTCGAGTATTACGAAATTGGGCGGCTGCACCGAGAACGCCTTCCCTTTATAGAGCCGTATTGTCACGTTCGTATTCTCTACGATATAGGGAAGCGCCTCCTCGACCTGTTCCTTTTCCAGTGGAAGCTGCTCGTAGCTCTCGTTGTCCATGAAATAAAACAGTTCGCCGTCGCTGTACAGATACTGCATTTCCTTGGTCTCTATATGCGCGCGATTCATTTTATCGCTGGGATTGAACGTGCGCTCGGTGACCGCTCCGGTGATCACATTCTTGAGCTTGGTCCGCACGAACGCGGCGCCTTTTCCGGGTTTCACGTGCTGGAACTCCACAATGGTGTAGATCTGTCCCTCTATGTCGACGGTCAGACCCTTTCTGAAATCTCCTGCTGATATCATACCGTTCCTCCGTTAATAATGACTTTACAGCCTAATAAGCTCCTTCGTGGATCTGAACAACGGCTCGCACCCATCCCCGGTAATGAGCGCCGTATCTTCGATGCGCACGCCGCCCAGTCCCGGCAGATAGATCCCCGGCTCGATGGTAACGATCATGCCGTGCTCGAGCGGCTCGTCGGCCTTGGACGACAGTCGGGGCTGCTCGTGAACCGCAAGGCCCACTCCGTGTCCCAACGCGTGACCGAACTGCGGACCGTAGCCTGCGTCCCCGATGATTCGCCGGGCCACCGCATCCAGCTCCCGGCCCATCATGCCGGCCGACGCCGCATCCAAAGCCGCAAGCTGGGCCCTGAGCACGATCGCGTATACGTCGCGAAGCGTGGAGTCAGGCTCGCCCACCGCCACGGTTCGGGTCATATCGGACCTGTAACCGTCCACCGCCGCGCCAAAGTCCATAGTGATCATGTCGCCGGGTTTTATTTGCCGCGGACCGGTCTCCGCGTGCGGCATGGAGCCGTTAGGGCCGGACGCAACGATCATCGGAAAGGCGGGCGACGCGCCGCGACGCGCGAAGAAATAGTCCATCTCCGCCATGATATCGTACTCCGACACACCGGGCCGGATAAAGGGTAGTATGTGGGCAAAGCCTTCGTCGGTCAGCCGCGCCGCACGTCGCATGACCTCTATCTCGGAGTCTTCCTTGACGGCGCGGATGCGCTCTCCCATGATCCCGATCCCCGTAAAGGAGATGCCCTCGCCCTCCAGCTTGCGGTATTCGGAAACCGTCATCGAGTTCTCCTCGAAGCCCGCGGTATCCGCTCCCGCTTCCCGGAGACCCGCGAGCACGGATTCCGCAAGCGTTGCGCGGCCAGTATCAGCGACGTCGTAGCCCTCCGCCTGTGCGGCGGCCTGCTCAGTATATCTGGAGTCGGTGAATATCCGGCGCAGCTCGGGGGCGATGAGCGCGGCTCCCTCACCGGTATATCCGGTAAAGTAGCGCATGTTCTCCCGGCTGGTGAGCACCACGGCCTGTATTCCAAGCGCCTCGGCTTGCTCCATAAGCTTCCGCTCTCGAATCCGGCTCATTCGGTTTGTTCCTCCTCTGGAATTCTCCTTAGAATAGCACAATAAGCCCTAGAAGCGCAATGCCCCGGCAGCCTTTACGTACATTTTTTTAAGCTCCAGCGCGTCCTCGGCCATGCGGTCCCTGGACTCGCATATGACGGTGGGAATCATGTCCCTCTCGGCCATAAGCTCGGCCAGCGGCTCAAAGAACGGGCCATACTCGCGATCCTCCAGCGTTAGGTGAACCCGCTCGCCGGTTCTGGAGTAGGCGATGTGGCTAAAATGAATATGAATCCGGCGCATTCGCTCCTGTCCCAGCGCGCAGGAGATGGCGTCCAGTATCGCGGCGTAATCGTCTTTCCCGCGGATACTGCCCTGACCACGCGCGTTGAGATGACCGAAGTCGATCGTGGGGATCAGCCGCTCGTCCAGTCGGCACAGCGCAAGTATTTCCTCTAGATCTCCCAGCTGGCTCAGCTTCCCCATCGTCTCCGGGCACAGCGTGATGTCCCGATAAGGTCCGTCGTCGATCTCACGCAGCAGCGTCTGTACCCCCTCAAGAGCCATCTCCAGCGCCTCCCCGCGCCCGAGCTTTCCCACGGAGCCGGGGTGAAAAACCACGCGGGTCGCGCCCATCGGGTGCGCGACCGCCAGCGTACTGTGGATATATTTGCGCGAAGCGATCCGTTTATCGGCGTCCTCACTGCAGAAATTGATATAATAGGGCGCGTGAACGCTGACCGCGATTCCTGCCCGGCGTGCTGCCTCACCGATCTGCGCCGCCGTTTCGGTTCGGATATTGGTCCCTTTCCCGCAGGAATACTCGTAGCAGTCCAGCCCCATATCCCGAAGCCATTCGGGCATTTC
>JAAYXU010000148.1 GCA_012515725.1 Clostridiales bacterium
AGCGCCGAGCGCGTGAAGCTCGACACGGTAACCCCGGACATCACAACGTTCTGGAACTGGTACAAAGACATCGAGAAGCTGGAAATGGTCGTCGATACGACGCAGGCCTGAGCCAGGCATCACATCAACAACCAGACGGAATTTACGCTTGAGCCCATCCATGCGGGTGGGCTCAAGCCACATCCGCATGCATTTGGGTAAGAACAGAGAGTAATGGGAAAGTAAGGCTGGCAGAGGGGAATTCGCAGATGCGCAATTATGTTATAAAAAGACTTTTGCTCAGCGTGGTCATATTGTTGTTCGTCGCGCTCATCATCTATACGATCATGCGCAGTATACCGACCTCCTATGTGGAGAGCATCGCGCGGCAGCGGGCATCGCTGCCCGGGTCTAAAAGCTATTCCGAATGGCTGGAGCAGCTTAACAAGGTCTATAATCTCGATGTGGGTATACTCGAAGGCTATGTGCGCACGCTCATAAACATGGTCCGGGGCGATTTCGGCGACAGCTGGCACTATAACGTGCCGGTGACGCAGAAATTTACCGAGGTCATCTGGTTTTCGTTCGTGCTGGGAGCGGTGGCATTCATACTGGAGATTATTATCGCGATTCCTCTGGGGATCCTATCGGCCCGCAAGCAGTACAGCAAGACCGACTACGCCGTAACCGTATTCGCGCTCATCGGCATATCGCTGCCGACATTTTTCTTCGCGACGATACTTAAGCTGGTATTTGCGATCAAGCTGGGCTGGTTTGATCTCTACGGTACGGTGGGACGCTATTATTTCCAATTGAGCCCGTTTGGCAAGTTCCTCGATATCGCCAAGCACTATGTCCTGCCGGTGGCGACGCTCGTCATCATCAGCATCGGCTCGCTGATGCGCTTTACGCGCACCAACATGCTGGAGGTGCTCAATTCCGATTATATCCGCACCGCGCGAGCCAAGGGACTCTCGGAGGCACGAGTTATCAACTACCACGCCTTCCGCAATACGCTCATTCCCATCGTTACCATTATCGGAGGCACGCTCCCCAGCCTTTTCTCGGGAGCGCTCATTACCGAGACACTGTTTGGAATCACCGGAATCGGCAAGACCGCGTATGACGCGATGGTGAGCGCCGATATACCGTTTTCGATGTTTTATCTTGTTTTTCTGGCCGTGCTGACGCTGCTGGGGACGCTCATATCGGATATACTCTACGCCGTTGTCGATCCTCGCGTCAGGGTCAGCTGAGAAAGAGGTCAGAAAATGAGTAAGCAAGATATGAATGAAAATCCCCAGAATCAGCATCTGAGCGCTTCGGTCGCGCTGGACGACGAGCAGCGCATACGCGTTCTGTCCCCCGCGATGCTCGTATTCAGGCGCTTCATACGCAATAAGCTGGCCATTACCGGAACCATATTCATCGCGGGTATGTTCCTGTTCTCCTTCGTGGGCGGATGGCTCATGCCCTACGGGGAGAGCCAGGTCTTCACCGAGTACGTGGACATGTCGAAAGACTACGCCGGAGCGTCGCGGAATACCGAGTACAAGTTCACTACCGTGGACGGCTCGGATTTTCCGATGATCGCACGCTCCCAGTTCGTGCTGGCGATCAATGACAATTCGCCTGCGTTTTCGTCGCAGGGAGTCGATTACAGCCTCGAGAATATAGGAGCGGGTTTCTACCGGATATCAGCGCTCAAGGAGGCCGCCACAGCGGCGATGATCGGCGGGAAATACTCGATAGTGACCGCCGAGGGCGTCACCGACCCGAGACTTAAAAACGAGTTTATGCGCGCGATCGAGGAAAAGCGTGACAGCTTCGAGAGCGGCGGGACGACGTACATCGTCATCACTCAGAAAAAGAACATCAAAGCCTGCGTTTCAAGGCCCGTGGCCATCGCGACGCTCAATATATTCGACTTCGCCAGCCAGGAGGCGGACATGGGATTTGAGTTCCGCCACGAGGCAGCCCTCGCGTACAGCGCGCTCATGTCGCAGGCGGCTGGCGTCCAGCCCTTCGAGGCGGGCGGAGCGCGCTACGAGCTCGCGCTGGAGGAAGGCATGGCCACCGTGTACTCGCTATCGGACGGGGCGCGAACCGTATACGCCAACATTTCCGAGTACATAGTGCAGGCTGTCTACGGCGACGTGTTCCTGACGATCGACTACAAGAACAAGGTTAAGGACTGTATCAACGAAGGAATCGCCGAGTTCACGTTCGCAGACGAAACGGGCGAAGAAAGAACCTACGCGATTCTGCGCAACAACGAGCAGTGGACGATCAAGTGGGTCGAGGAGACGCTGGTAACGCAGAATTACAAATTCCCCTCACGGGAACATCTGCTCGGAACCGACGGCAACGGTATGGATCTGCTGACACGCATCATGTACGGCGGTCGGGTTTCGCTGATCATCGGATTTATCGTAGTCATCATAGAGACAACGATCGGCGTCATACTGGGCGGCGTAGCCGGATATTTCGGCAAGGCGATCGACAATCTCGTCATGCGCGTAGTCGATATATTCAACTGCATACCCTCTCTGCCCCTCATCATCATACTGGGCGCGATGATGGACGAGCTCAGGGTCGATCCCCAGGTCCGCATGGTACTGCTGATGCTGATACTTGGAATACTGGGGTGGCCGAGCATCGCGCGGCTGGTGCGCGGGCAGATACTCTCCCTGCGCGAGCAGGAGTTCATGGTGGCTGCCGAGGCGTCGGGACTGTCTGTGAACAGGCGCATATTCAAGCACCTTATTCCAAACGTCATCCCACAGCTCATCGTCGTATGCACGATGAGCCTAGGCAACATCATACTGACCGAATCGGTGCTGAGCTTCCTGGGGATGGGCGTCAAGTTCCCGTTCGCATCGTGGGGGAATATCATCAACGCCGTCAGCAACGTGCATGTCATGACAAACTATCTGTTCGTCTGGATCCCGGCGGGCTTCTGCATACTCATCACCGTGCTGGGATTTAACTTCATAGGCGACGGCTTACGCGACGCCTTCGACCCCAAAATGAAACGGTAGGAGGAGCGGCGCGATGGGAGAAAAGATACTGACCAGAAAAAAGATACGCAGCGCGAACTATCTGTCGGCGAAGGAATCCCGGCGGATATCGCGCGAAAACCGCAGGATCACCGAGGAATTTGAAAAAAAGCACAAGCGCAGGAATGTGCCCGAGTCCGAATACGTGACGCAGATGCGCGATCCGAACAATGTCGTGGAGTTTGATAACCTGCACACGTATTTCTATACCGACATCGGCGTGCTAAAGGCGGTGGACGGCGTCACGTTCGACGTACCGGCCGGCAAGACCGTGGGAGTGGTAGGGGAATCCGGGTGCGGCAAATCGGTGATGAGCCTTTCGCTCATGCAGCTTGTGCAGCGTCCGCAGGGGCAGATCGTCGAGGGCGAGATCCGCTTCAAAGCCGGAGACAAGGTATACAATATCGCAAAGACGCCGACCGAGAAGATGTATAACATACGCGGCAACAAGGTTTCGATGATATTCCAGGAGCCGATGACGAGCCTGAACCCGGTATTCCGAATCGGCTCGCAGGTGGACGAGGTCATCGCGCTGCACAGCGCGGAGCTTTTCGGCGACCGCGAGGTGTTCCGCGACGCGTCCTCAGGGGGAGCGCGCCGCCGGGACACGACGAAGGAGCGCAGCCGGATTATCCGGGAGCGCACGCTGGAAATGCTGGACCTGGTCGGCATCGCCAACAGCAAGGGCGTATACAGCATGTACCCGCACGAGCTGTCGGGCGGCATGCGTCAGCGCGTCATGATCGCGATGGCTCTCGCCTGCAATCCAGGGCTCATCATCGCCGACGAGCCCACGACCGCGCTCGATGTGACGATACAGGCGCAGATACTCGATCTGCTGCGGAATCTCAAGGATAAGATTAATTCGAGCATCATGCTCATCACGCATGATCTGGGCGTAATCGCGGAAATGGCGGACTACGTGGTCGTGATGTACGCCGGGCGTATCGTCGAGAAGGGAACGGTGCACGAGGTATTCGGAAATCCGTGTCACCCCTATACGATAGGACTCATGGCCTCAAGACCTGCCGTTCACAAGAAGGTCGAGCGCCTCTACAGCATACCGGGCAAGGTCCCCAATCCTATCGATATGCCCGACTACTGCTATTTCAAGGATCGATGCGAGCAGAGAGTACCGGCCTGCGACGGGCCGTATCCCTGCGAGATATCGCTGACAGGGACGCATATCGTCAGCTGCTATCGCTATGCAGAGGGAAGATGAACCGATGACAGAGATGAAGAAAAAACAAGCGCAGCAGTCTGCGGACCAAAGCGTAAACGAGTATGTGGAGCCGATCGAGCACGACGACCGCTATATACTGGAGGTCAGCCGGCTAAAGACATACTATCCCATCAAGGGCGGACTCCTGCAGAAGACAGTAGGATATGTCCGGGCCGTGGACGGGGTAAGTTTCCGCATCAAAAGAGGAACCACGATGGGGCTGGTGGGCGAGTCGGGCTGCGGCAAAACGACGGTAGGTCGAACGATACTGCGCCTTACCGAGAAAACCTCCGGACAGGTGCTCTTTAACGGCAAGGATATATACGGACTGGGTCGGAAGGAACTGCGCTCTCTGCGGCCCAAGATGCAGATCATATTCCAGGATCCCTATTCGAGCCTGTCCCCGCGCCTTCCGATAGGCGAGATCATTGGCGAGGCCGTACGCGAACACGAGATAGTGCCCGGTAATGAATACAGGCAGTATCTGGATCAGATCATGGAGAACTGCGGTCTGCAGCCCTATCACAAGGACCGCTACCCTCATGAGTTTTCGGGCGGACAGCGTCAGAGGATATACATTGCCCGCGCGCTGGCGCTAAATCCGGATTTCGTAGTATGCGACGAGCCGGTCTCGGCGCTTGACGTGTCGATTCAGGCGCAGATCATCAATCTTCTCATGGATCTGCAGCAAAAGTACAGCCTGACGTATCTGTTCATTTCCCACGATCTTTCGGTCGTGGAGCATATATCCGACACGATCGGAGTAATGTATTTGGGAGATATCGTCGAATTCGGCAGCAAGACCGATCTTTTCGCCCGGCCGCTGCACCCCTATACTAGAGCGCTGTTCTCGGCGATCCCGGTTCCCGATCCGACGGTCCGGATGAACCGCATCGTGCTGGAGGGCAGCATTCCTTCGCCGGCCGATCCGCCCAGCGGGTGTAAGTTCCATACGCGATGCGCTCAGCGCATGGATATATGCAGCCGCGTGGCGCCCGAGTGGAGAGAGACCGAGCCGGGTCACTATGTGGCCTGCCATCTGTACGACGAGCAGAGTTGAGTGACAAGGATGGCCCGAAAAGAGTACGAGGATGACGACGGACGGCAGATAGCCGATATGAGCGGTCTGGATTCAGCCCTGACCGGCGGCCGGTTCAGGCCTATCCGTCGGGAGAAAGAGGAGCAGCCCGACGGCGGCGAAGAGCGGCCGCCGGTTCCTCCTCTGAGCCGGAGGGAAGCGTTCCTGCTGACTATGCGTACGCTGCTGGCCGCGCTTCTCATAGGCGGCATATTCATCGCGGGCGCTTTTTTGTTCATATTGTTCTGCGTGCACGTTTGGTTCAGGTGACCGCGCGGGGGACGCGGGGCGCGGGGCAAGGTACAATACTGGCCCCGTATATATCAATATGTTATAAACCGTAGGGCGCGGGCTTGCTCCGGCCTCGTCCTATTAACCGTAGTTATGTATGGGGACGGCGCGAGCAAGCCCGCGCCCTACGGTTTGGATCATGGTAGGCAGCCATCCGGCGCCACTTTTTAGGACAGGGGATCGCACCTTTCTCTATCGCATGGTAATTACCGCAATATTGCCTGAATCCTTTCCTCCATCGCGTCGGCCTCAGCTTTCCCCAGATATCCGGTTATCATATCTATGCGCACGCTTCCATGGACGGGAATCGACCGAACCTGCCCGTGTTCTTTGGCGTAGGCGTATCCCTTGTGATAGCCGGTGGCGGGCAGTACCAGACCCAGCGCATCCTCGTCGCCGGTTCGCGATATCCAGCGCACGCCCACAGGCAGCTGCTCGGGCCGGAACGCCGTGTAGAACGCGCCGCCCCCGGCCAGCCGCTCCATGCTGTGGGCCCATCCGTCCGCGTCGGCCTCGAAGAGGATCGCAAGCACGATCTCCGGGTCGTAGATCTGCGTTGCGGAGTCGATCAGCTGATGGCGCTTCGGGTCTTGGGCGACGCGCTCCATCCAGGCGTCCAGAGCGTCCCGCTGCGGGCCGCTCATATCGGGCGGTACGTCATGGAATACCTTGACGTGCTCGGTATCCGCGTACGCGCTGTCCACGATGCGCGAACCATCCACCGGCCGGAAATTGATATGGCACAGGTACATATACTCCATCGGGCGGCTGCGCAGGTTGGTAAGCGTCATAGAGACCCGCGCGACGGTCTCCTCCTCGTAGAGCCGCACTTCGGGCTCGGCCGCGTACTGCGTGCC
>JAAYXU010000149.1 GCA_012515725.1 Clostridiales bacterium
ACGAAGATAACCTTCCTGCTCCAGCCGTAGCATAGTGCCCTCGTCGGTCATGCGGCCGATATACCCCACGATGTGGGCGGCCATCGACTGCTTGGGATAGACGCGGATCGTGCTCTCGCTTATCTGCGTCCCGGGCAGATCCATGGCGCGCATCTCGATCTCGGCTACTGTATTAAGGTCCACATTCTCCGCTATAGTGATCGGGTTGTAGCTCATATAGCGGGTAAGCTGCACTTCCTGCCAGACCGAAAGGATCTTGTATGCCTCCTCATAGGGGGTTGCAGCCGGTATGGCATACCTCTCCTTGAGCTTCTCGAACAGTATTTCGGGCGGATCCTCCTTATCTACATACATATCCTCCCGCCATCTTTTTTCCCGGGAGGCCGCTGCCTCGCCGGTAACGCCGCCCCAGTAAAACTCCATCGACCCGTCTGTGCTTTTGCGGATCGCGAAGTTCGAGGATACCTTGATCCCGTTATTCTCCAGCATCGCGATGGTTTTCCGGATCGATTCCGTATATTTGGGATATGTCGTTTTACCTTCTGAGGGATCCTTGACGAACTCGACATTGTAGGACTTCTGGTCGTAAGCCAGCGGTATCCCGTTCCGGTCGGTAATGGTGCCGCGGGTTCCGGACAGTCGGAGAACCTTGATCTTGCCTTCCTGTGACCTGTCATAGTATTTCTGACCGTTATGAAGCTGTATGTTGATAAGGCGGACGGCCAGTGTCAGAAACAACGCCCCAAACACGGCCGCAAGCGCAATAATTCTCTTCGTTTGTTTCATCGCGGAGCGGAATCCTCCTTTCCCGGACTATCCGACCATCATCAGCTGGCTGTCGTCCCGGCGACGCTTCCCGCGCGTATACACGCGGTAGCACACAAGATAAATAGGCAGTGCCGCGCCGCCCGTCATCAGAGCCGACAGAAAGCACCTAAACGCCACCGCTCCGGTTATCACAGCGGGGCTTCTGGTAAAGTAAAGCAGGAACATCGAAAAAACGTCCGATGCCAGCACACCAACGACCGAGAGAATGGCCGGGGCGATGAGATTCTCCTTGTGGAATCTGCTGCTCTTTACGCCCGCAAGGAACCCGATAGCAGCCAGAGGAATAGCCGTCATGCCGATCGCGGGGCAGAAAAAAACGTCCAGCGCACAGCCCGCGAGCACCCCGGCGGTCATGCCTGCGTATGAACCGCACAGTAGCGCCACGCATACCACCGAGGCAAGCACCAAATGCGGGGCGAGCGAAGTCACGCCCAGCGCCGGCAGCAGTACGGTCTGGGCCAGAAAGGATATTAGCATCAGCGCCACAGTGAAAAGCATGTCCAGTATCATGTCGCGTCACCTTCACCCTCTGTGTCGCCCTCGCCCTGCGCGTCGCCTTCGCCTTGCGTGTCGCCCTCATCCTGCGTGTCGCCTTCGCCTTCCTCGTCCGCGTTATCTCCGCCGTGTTCGTCAGGCCCGGAGGTAGGCGCGCCGGGAGTCTCTACCGGAGCCTCCCCGATGATAACAAGCACGTCCTCGGCGTGGGCGAAGTCCACATAGGGGCGCACGATGGCATAGCTTTGCAGATTGGACTGGCGGCTGACTTCGACGATCTCCCCGATCGGGATGCCTTTGGGATAGTAGCCGCCCATGCCCGAGGAAAGCACCCTGTCTCCTGGTATGAGATCCGCGCTGAAGGGCAGGTAATACAGATTGCACAGCGGGTCGCTGCTGTCCTGATCGGTTGCTCCCTTGAGTACGCCGTTATCCCTGGAGCGCTCCAGGACCGCCGCGACGGCGCTCTGCCTGTCGACGAGAGGCATAACCACCGAATAAGTCTCGGAAACACTGATAATTCGGCCCAGCAGTCCGTCGGCCGTCACGATCGGCATATTGAGGGATATCCCGTCTTTTTCGCCTCGGTTGATGGTCAGCGTCGAATACCAGCTCTCCGGATCCCGAGCGATCACTTCCGCGTTCATGTACAGGTATTGCGGGTACTGGCGCGCAAAGCCCATAAGCTCAGTCAGACGCTTGTTCTCATGGATAAGCTCCTGCGCCCATTCTTTCTCGAGCTCAAGCTGGGCAACGCGTTTCTTAAGCTCCTCGTATTCCCGGTCGATATCCCGTTTACCGAAAATCCGGGCAAAAAAATCCTTTACGCCGCTCGTCACCGAGTGTGTCCAGCGCATGAATGGGCTGACCGATTCCCCGATGACAGTATCGGCGACTGTCGGCTTATCCGAGCCCATCGCGGAGTACGTGATGATAAGTACGACAAAAAGAAGAACCAGCGCCGTTCCCAGCACCCACCAGGGCTGTATCCGAATTCTTCTCCTCATCTTCGCGGCTCACCTCGTTGTATCCCTGCGTGATCGGGAGACGCAGTAGCTCGATATCGAGCTAAGCATCATCCCCGCGCCAAGCGCCACGCAGTCCAGCGGATGCTGGGCGATGTAGACCGGTATGCCGGTCTCCCGGTTGATGGCGATATCGAGATCCCGCAGCAGGGCTCCCCCTCCCGTGAGCGTAATACCGCCATGCAGTATGTCGCCCATGATCTCCGGGGGCGTCTCCTCCAGCAGGTTCCGAATGCACTCGATTATCTTCTGCACGATATCGCCCAGCGCTTCGTACGCATCGCGCGCCGTAAAATACACCGTCACCGGCAAACCGTTTTTAAGGCTGCGCCCGCGCACCTCGAATCTCTCATTGCTTCGCGGCGGCATCGCTGTGCCGATCGCGATCTTGACCTCTTCGGCGGTCTTTTCGCCCATCGCCAAGCTGTACTTCTTCCTCGCGTGCGCGACTATGACCTCATCCATCCTGTCTCCCGCTATGCGCAGCGATTCGGATACTACGACGCCGCTGAGGGATATGACCGCCATTTCCGTCGTCCCGCCGCCTATGTCGACGACCATGCTGCCGATCGGCTGGCCGACTGGCAGACCTGCTCCCAGCGCTGCGGCCATCGGCTCCTCGGCGATGAAGGCGTCGCGCACACCGGCTCTGCGGGCCACCATTTCCACAGAGCGCTTCTCCACCTCGGTAACGCCGCAGGGTACGCAAATGACCGCTTTTGAGGGCTTGCCCCACAGCGTGCTGCGGTGTCTGAGCGCGGCGCGTATGAAATACCTCAGCATGGCCTCCGTGACCTCGAAATCCGCGATGACACCATCCCTGAGCGGACGGACTGCGATGATTTCTCCCGAAGTCCTTCCTATCATCCTGTTGGCCTCGGTGCCGACCGCCAGCACTTTTTTCTCGTTCCTGTTGACCGCGACGACGGAAGGCTCGCGTATGACGATACCTTCCCCCTCCACGTATACAAGTACCGAAGCCGTACCCAGATCGATGGCGATATTCCGTCCCATTCATGCTCCCTTCCCAAACGCTCTAGTATTGCCTTTGGATCCGTATATCAGACCAGAAGCGGACCGATCAGGCTGTCCAGGGCGGCAAGGGGCAGTCCAACCACGTTATAGTAGCATCCTTCGATCCGCCGGATGAAACGACCGGCGTTTCCTTGAATTCCATACGCGCCCGCCTTATCGAACGGCTCTCCCGTCGCGACATAGACGCGCCTTTGTTCAAGCGTCGTATCGGTAAAGAATACGCGCGTCACCTCGACGGCCTGCCGCTCACGGTCGTCCGCGACTGCGTAAAGCCCGGTTATAACGCGGTGAGATCGGCCCGAAAGCATCTCCAGCATACGCAGCGCGTCGGACTCGTCGGTTGGCTTTCCAAGCAGTGTCCTCCCGCATACCACAAGGGTGTCCGCGCCGATCACTAAGGCATTCTTATAGCGCGCCGCGACAGCCATGGCCTTTCGGTAAGCCAGCAGCGCCGCAGCCTCTGTGGGGTCCACACCCGCCGGAATGGTCTCGTCGGCTCCCGAGGCTACCGCCTCGAACTCATAACCCAGCATCGACATGAGCTCTATGCGCCTTGGCGACTCGGAAGCCAGTATGATACGCCGGCGCTTTGCGTGCTGTAATGCTCCGATCCTTTGCACCCTCCCTATGAAAAAAGCCGCCGCCCCGACTTGGGCAACGGCTTTATTATAACATAGAGCAGTTTGGTTTGTACAACATTAGTTGATTGGCGTCATTTTCCGCGCTAATCCTACGCTTTTTGACAAATACGCCGGTTTATCGCGCCTCTCTGTCGTAAGGTACCGATAGCGCCTCGGGCGCGCCTTCTTTCCTTCTGCCGCCAAAGCTTCCGGTGACGAATATAAGAACTATGATTGTGAAAAGATACGGTAGCATCGGAAGAAGATTGACGATATAAAAGGGCAGTGCGATGCCATAAGCCTGTATCCGAAATCCCATTATGATTATAAAGCCGAACAGGTACGAGCCAATCATCGCCTTCCACGGATTCCACATCGCGAATATGACTAGGGCTACCGCGATCCAGCCCTGCCCGGTCGTGATGGTGTCCATCCAGGAATTATTATATGCCAGCGACAGATATGCTCCAGCCAGCCCCGCCAGCGCGCCGCCCGCGATCGTGTATCCGTAGCGAAGCGCGAATATGTTTACTCCGGCCGCGTCGGCCGCCGCGGGATTTTCCCCGGCCGCACGCAATGACAGGCCCCAGCGCGTCCGGAATATGAGAAGCCATAGGAGCGGCACCAGCAGAATAGATATATAGACCAGCATATTCTGATTAAAGAGTACCGGCCCCAGAAGCGGGATCCGGGAAAGTCCCGGTATCGCGA
>JAAYXU010000150.1 GCA_012515725.1 Clostridiales bacterium
AAGCGCGGGAATTTACGAATAGACAGATCATCGATAAGCTGGGTGGTCTGCCCGCGCCAAAGATACACTGCTCGATACTGGCCGAGCAGGCGCTCAAGGAGGCCCTCGACGACTATATGAACAAATTAAAAAAGGAATAGTTTTCACGCAGGCGCATAAGGCTCTCTGGTGGACGCACGCTCACAGGGAGTCTTTTTTCGCGTGTATTTCCGCAAATTCCCGGACGCGATTACGCGCTTGCTGTAAATGATTCCGCTGTCTACGGCAGACACTATCATGGAAGCAGAAATGAGGCGGTTGACTTGGTGGCCAGCCGGGATCTGACCGATGTGACGATACTCAACCGAAAGACCGGGCGAAGAATGGGGCGCGCAATCCGGGCTGAGTATCGGCCCGGCAACAAGTACATTACCGGAATTGTTTTCCGTACATTCGGCCTGTTTAGTGCACAGGCGCTGTTGCCCCTTGCCTGCGTGCGTACGCTGAGCGCTCGCATTATACTGGCCGATCCCGATGAGCGTACGACAGGCAGGGTGACGCGCGAGCAGCCGGGAAGCATTTACCTGTCGAACGGGCGTTATCTTGGAGAGCTTTTTTGCCTGATGCTCGAGGAATACACGGGGCTTGTGCGTTCACTCGTCATCAGAACCAGCCTGATTGACGACATGCGCAGTGGGTACGTGTGGCTGGACGAACCCGGCAGGCTGGTGGCCACTACCAATCACGTCATACTGCTAACCTGATATTGTCTGAAAGGGTGTGAGTTTTTTTGAACCGGGCTATTAAGGGAATGGTACTGGGAAGCATAGTCGGCATGGCGGCTACGGCGATGGTCGTGAACCGGATGCAGCCTTCATTGGGCAGATCCTTAATGAAACAGGGCAGGAGTTGGGTCCGCCGTTACCGCAGAAGGCTGCTCAATATGGGCATGTACTGACGCGGCGGACGCGCGATCCGCGGCAATGAGTGACGATCGTATAAAAAGGATTGGGACGGTAGCATTGGCCCTGGCCCTCGTCGTATATGCGGCGATACGGCTGGGGCCTATGATTCGAGCTGTTTTTATATCCGTCGCTGTCGCCTATCTTCTTTCGCCGCTTCATCGCGCGCTTGAGCGGACGATCCCCGGGAAGCGCGCACTGGCGGTTACTGTACTTATATTTCTGCTGTTTCTGCTGGCGCTTCCGGCGATCGCGGCGCCGGTGCTTATACGGGATCTCGACGAAATACTGCGCCAGATACCGGCGCTTTTTGATCGGATCGACGCGATGTTCAATCTAATTGAGGAGAAGCTCTCGCCCTACATGCGAATACGATTTAACGATGAGGCGCTGCAGTCTCTGGGCGACCGCGTCACCGCGTTTTTGGCCGATTGGCTGGGAGATGGTAAAGGGCTGCTCTCGCTCTCGGATTCGCTGCTGTGGGTGGCGCTTGTTCCATTTATCAGCTTCTACATTCTCAAAGATCGCGAGCGGATACTGCGCGCCGTGCGGTATCTTATTCCCCAGAAGCACCGCTCAGCGATACTGTCGGCTGCCAGCTCGACCGACCGGCTGCTGCGGCAATTCCTGCGCGGGCAGCTCACAGTATCGGTTATCGTGGGGGCGCTTACGGCGCTGGGGCTCCTCGTGACAGGCGTCCGCTACTCGCTGCTTCTGGGACTTCTTACAGCACTGTGCAACTTTATACCCTATATCGGCTCATTCATCGCCGCGCTGCCCATCGCGCTACTATCCCTGCTGGGCGGGGTCGGTATGATGGTGCGGGGTCTAATCGTCATGCTGGGCGTACAGCAGATAGAGAGCCTCATTCTTTCGCCCCGTATCATGGGCGCGAATCTCGGGATACACCCGGTCGTCATATTGCTGTCGGTGATGGCCGGGGGCGCGCTGGGAGGTTTCATGGGCTTTCTTCTGGCTCTGCCCATACTTATCGTGTGCAAGGGCATCGCGCAATTCGTGCAGCAGCGCTGGCTTTACCAGAAAAGAACAATAGAAGATTGCAACTTCATCGACGAATGATGTATAATATCAAAAAGGGAAGTCAGGAAGGGGGGCCCGAAGTTGGCAGATTTCGATCAGACCGTGCAGTTCAGGCGTGAGCCTGATAGTCTCAATACTGTGCAGGGGATCCTCTCCAAGGTCTACGACTCGCTCAAGGAACGGGGCTACGACCCGATCAATCAGCTGGTTGGATACATCATATCCGGTGATCCGACATACATCACGAGCTACAACAATGCCCGATACCTGATCCGGAGGCTGGAGCGGGACGAGATATTGGAGGAGATCGTGGGGTTCTATTTGAAGAACCTCGATGAGAAGAAGGGATAGCGATGCCGGTAAACGATGGAGGCCGCACGTGAGGCGGATGATGGGTCTGGACATCGGAGACAAACGCATCGGCGTCGCTGTCAGCGACCCTCTGGGTATTACAGCTCAGGGGATCGAGACGTGGGCCCGCCGAAGCATCCGGGAGGACGCGGAGCACTTTAAGGCCCTGGCGGACCAGCTGGATGTGGAGAAGCTGGTCGTGGGGCTTCCGCGGAACATGAACGGTTCTCTAGGGTTCCAAAGCGAAAAAGTGCGGAACTATGCCGGGAAGATCGGCGAGATGCTGGGGATCCCGGTCGTTTTTTTTGATGAGAGGCTGACGACAGCGGCAGCGGGACAGGTGCTGCTCATGGCAGATGTGAGCCGCGCAAAACGCCGGGGCGTGGTCGATAAAATGGCCGCCGTGCTGATACTTGAGTCGTATATGGGATCGGAAGCCGCGCGGCGGGAAGGAAAGACCGATGAATGAGAAAATTGTGGAGCTTATCGACGAGACGGGAGCGCCTGCGCGTTTCCGGCATATGATGACGCTCGAATATATGGGTAACCATTACCTGATCCTGGCTCCCGGCGAGGATGGCGGCGAGCAGGAGGAAGTGGTCGTCATGGCTATTCATAGTGATGAGAACGGCGATGAGTATTATGAACCGGTATCCGACGAGAATACAGCGCACAAGGTGTTTCTGGAGTTCCTGTCGATACTGGATATGGATGAGGAAAACGAGAACGCATGACATCGATAATGGGGGCGCTGGACGCGATACTGCCCCGGGTCCGCAAACCAGCCAGGTATACGGGCGGGGAGCTTAATATAGTGCGCAAGGATCCCGCGGATGTGGCCGTACGGTTCGCTATCGCCTTTCCGGATCTCTACGAGGTCGGCATGTCGAACCTGGGACTGCGCATACTCTATGACGTACTCAATCGCAGGCCGGATACATGGTGCGAGCGCGTGTTCGCGCCGTGGATCGACATGGAGGGCGAGATGCGGCGGGCGGGTGTGCCCCTCTACACGCTGGAATCCTATACGCCGCTTGATCGGTTCGACATGATAGGCTTCAGCCTGGGGTACGAGCTGGGCTATACGAACGTGCTCAACATGCTGGACATGGCCGGAATCCCGCTTTTTGCAGAGAATCGGGCGGGAGGCCCGTTTGTCATAGCGGGCGGCAGCAGCACCGTCAATCCTGAGCCGCTCGCGCCCTTTATAGACCTCTTCGTGATCGGCGACGGAGAAGAGGCGCTACCCGAGCTCATCGACGTATACCGCGCGTGTAAGGAGTTGGGAGCGTCCCGCGAGGAATTCCTCATAGCGGCATCGGGCGTCGAGGGATGCTACGCGCCGTCTCTCCATGCGGTCGATTACGGGGAGGACGGCCGCATACGGGCACGCAGGCCTCTGCGCGACGGCGTTCCGGCCACGGTAAGGCGGCGCGTCGTGCGCAGTCTGGACGCCGCGCCCTGGCCGGAGAAGCCGATCGTGCCGTATCTCGAGATCGTGCATGACCGCGTCACTCTGGAGCTTTTCAGGGGCTGCACGCGCGGATGCCGCTTCTGCCAGGCCGGTATGATATACCGGCCGATCCGCGAGCGCTCGGTCGATACTCTGACAGAGCAGGCGGTTCGCGCTCTCACGCAGACCGGGTACGACGAGGTGTCGCTGACGTCGCTGAGCAGCGGAGACTACAGCCGACTGCCCGAGCTTATCGGACGCCTGACCGCGTCCACCCATCCGCACGTCAGCCTGTCGCTTCCATCGCTGCGCATAGACGCCTACGCCCGGGAATACATGCGCGACGTGTCGACCGATCGAAAGGCCGGGCTGACGCTGGCCCCCGAAGCAGGTACACAGCGCCTGCGCAACGTGATCAACAAGAACGTAACGGCGGAGGATCTGCGAAGCAGCGCACGGGAGGCTTTTGAGAACGGGTGGGACAGGGTCAAGCTATATTTCATGATAGGCCTGCCTACCGAGACCGACGAGGACATCCGGGGCATTGCGGATATGACGCGGGACGTGATCGGCGTATACCGCGAGTTGCCAGCTCCTCTCCGCCGCCGTCGTCTGTCGGTGACAGTCAGCGTATCCACGCTGGTGCCCAAACCGCACACGCCATTTCAGTGGGCCGCGCAGGACGACGTGCCCGCGATGCACCGCAAGCAGCGGATGCTCCGCGAGCTTTTGCGCATGGGCGGCGTTAAGTTTAACTGGCACGAGGCCGCCGTCAGCCGGTTGGAGGGTATTATGTCCCGCGGCGGCAGGCCCGTCCATAGGGCAATACTGCGCGCCTGGGAACTGGGCTGCCGCTTCGACGGCTGGATGGAGTGCTTCGATGAGGCCAAATGGAACCGGGCATTCGAGGAAACCGGCGTAGATCCGGAATTCCACGGGGCGCGGGAGCGGGACTCCGACGAGGTGCTGCCCTGGGACTTCATCGACACAGGCGTGAAGCGCGCGTATCTGCGCAGTGAGTACGAGCGGGCGCTACGAGGCGAGACAACCGGAGACTGCCGGGCGGGCTGCCTTGGGTGCGGCGTGTCGTCGCTTCTGGGGGAGGCGCACGCATGCGAGTAATGTTCCGCTTCGAGAAGGGCCCGCAGGTCCGTTTCATATCGCACCTCGACCTGCTGCGGGCGATGCAGCGTGCGCTGCTGCGCGCAGGGCTGCCGATCGTGTGGTCGCAGGGGTTTCATCCGCACCCGGAGTTCTCATTCGCTATGGCGCTGCCTGTGGGCGCGGAGTCCACGGGCGAGTATATGGAGGTGGGGATCACGGGCTGCGGCGCACGGGAGGCCGCGGTACGGCTGGGAGCATCGCTGGGTCCGGGCCTTCGTATACTGGACTCGGGCGAGCTCCTGGAAGGCGCGCCTTCCCTGATGGCGGCGGTGACTGCGTCGGACTGGACGCTTCAGGCGCCCGAGGGACTGCGCGCGGACACGCTGGAGGCGCTCATGCGCCACCGGGAGATACCGGTCGAAAAGACCGGTAAGGACGGGAGCAGAATCGTCGACATTCGCCCCGGCATACTGTCGCTGTCGCTGGCGGACACGCCGGCGGGACAATTCGTGCAGGCGCGTCTGTCAGCAGGCAGCAGGGATAACGTATCTCCCTATCTGCTGTATAAGGCCATGCGACCCGGAGAGGACACGGCCGCGCTCAGGGTGTGCCGCCGGGAGCTGTATTTCGTGAAAAACCGGGAACTGCGCCCACTCATCGAGCTGGCCTGCAAAGAAGGATGGTAATGAGTAAAACCATACTTGCCGACGTGAGCTCCCGTCAGGTGCGCGTGGCGCTGCTGGAGGACGGGCAGCTATGCGAGTACTATGTCGAGCGTCCGGGACGGGAAAGACTGGTCGGAAACATTTATGTGGGCCGGGTCATGGACGTACTGCCGGGTATGGAGGCGGCGTTCGTCGACATAGGGCTCGACCGGAACGCGTTCCTCTATGCGGGAGACGTCGCGCTCAACAGTGACGATTTCGAGTTCGCGGGCCAGACCGATACGCGCGGTCCCGGAAAGCCTACCTCGATCACCCAGATGGTAAAAAAGGGTCAGCAGCTCGTCGTGCAGGTGGTGAAAGATCCCTCGTCGGGCAAGGGCGCGCGCATCACGAATCATATTACGCTGCCGGGACGGCTCGTCGTGTATATGCCCGGAGTCGACTATATCGGGGTGTCGAGGCGCATCGAGGACGAGACGGAGCGGCAGCGTCTGCGCGACTGCGTCGAAACGATGCGCGGCACGGGCATCATCGTGCGTACCGCAGCCAGGGGCGCTATGCGCGAGGAGCTGATACGGGAGGCAACGATGCTTTCGGCTCTGTGGCAGCAGATTCAGTCAGTGGCCGACTTCGCGATAGCCCCCCGACTCGTGCACCGCGACTCGGATCTGCTGCTGCGGGCCGTGCGCGATCTATTCAGCGACGATGTCGAGTCCTTCGCGGTCAGCGGCGAGGGTGCGGCCTCGAGGGTGCGGGAAATGGTATCCTATTTGTCGCCCGAGCTTCTCTCCCGCGTCAGGGCGCTCGGGGACGACGAAGATGTATTTGATAAATACGGGATCGAAGGTCAGATCGAGAAGTGCTTTGCCCGCAAGGTGTGGCTGAAAAGCGGCGGCACGCTCGTGTTCGACCAGACCGAGGCGCTTACGGCCATCGACGTGAATACAGGTAAATATACCGGTGTGCGTGATCTGGAGACGACGATATTCAAGACCAACATGGAAGCGGCGGTGGAAATCGCCCGCCAGGTACGCCTGCGGGACATCGGCGGCATTATCATCATCGACTTTATCGATATGCTGGACGAGGCGCACCAGCGGGAGGTGGTGGCCGCGCTGGAGCAGGAGCTCAAACGCGACCGCACGCGCAGCAACGTGCTGGGCATGACAGCGCTGGGACTGGTCGAGATGACCCGTAAAAAGGTAAGGCAACGGGTGTGTACGCTCAC
>JAAYXU010000151.1 GCA_012515725.1 Clostridiales bacterium
GCTTCATCGAGTACGCGCTTTCGGCGAACGAGGTGCTCGAGCGCGCCCGTGTTCTTAATATCCCGGTGACGCGCACATCGCAGGTGGACGCGTTCATCGCGCTGGATCCCATGAACGCGGCGCGGGCCACGTGCGTGGAAAAGGGAATCGGCATGCCCCGCACCACATGGGCGGCCGCGTTCCAGACCATACGCAACGACATGGTGCAGCAGGCGCTCTACGGACAGATGACACCCGCGGAGGCGCTGGCCGACGCGCAGCAGCGCCTTGAGGACGAGATCATCGCGAAGTAAAAAAACCGACCGGGGCGGCGGCCTGACGCCTCCGCCCCATTTTCTTTATCCGGAGGACACGATGAGCAGACCCGGCAGGCGCGGAAAAGCAGCAAGGAGCGACACGGCGGCGGCGTATCTTATGATACTGCCCTTTTTCCTGTTTTTCGCGGTATTCGTGCTCTATCCGATTTTTCAGAATGTGCTGACCAGCTTCACGAACTACAATCTCGCGGACAAAACCTATATCGGTCTTGCCAACTACGCCCGGCTCTTTCGCGACAGGGCGTTCCTCCGGTCGGTCGGCAACACGCTCGCCTATGCGGTCTTTTCGGTGATACCGCTCATGGCTCTGGGATTTGCGGCGGCGCTGTGCGTCAACCGGTCGTCCCGGCTCGTGACGGGGGTCCGCGCCGCGCTCATGCTGCCCTACGCGGCGTCGATGGTGTCGGTTTCGATGATATGGCTCTATCTCTACGATCCGGCCTCGGGCTTTTTTAATAAGATGCGGGCGGCGGTGGGCCTGCCCGCGAGCGAGTGGCTTTTTGACCCGCGGCTTGCGTTGCCGTGCCTTATCGCGATGAACGTGTGGAAAAACCTCGGGTACGTGATGATACTGTATCTGGCGGCGCTGCAGGGCGTGCCCGCCTCGCTCTACGACGCGGCCCGCGTGGACGGAGCGGGGTTCGTGCGCCGGACGCTCCATATTACACTGCCCGCGATCCGCCCGGTCAGCTTCTTCCTGATGGCGACGCTGCTCATAGAGTGCTTCAAGACGTTCGATCCGGTGCGCATCATGACAGGCGGCGGGCCTATTAACGCGACGACGACGATCGCGCACCAGATATATCTGCGGGCGTTCTCGGAGTTCAAGATGGGTTACGCGTCGGCAATGTCGGTCGTGCTCTTCATCATCGTGTTCGCTGTGGCGATCGTCAACCTTGCGACCGGCGGACAGCTCCGCGATACGGAGGAGCGCTGATATGAACGGCAGGGCAGTGCGCGTACTTTCCGCCGCGGCGCTGGCGCTTCTCACGGCGGCGGCGCTTCTTCCCTTCGCCGCGATGGTGTCGGTTTCGCTGCAGAGCATGAACCAGGTCTACTCCCCCGCCCTGTCTCTCATCCCCCGCCCCGTTCATTATGAGAACTACGCCACGGCGCTCACCAACGGCTCGTGGCCGCGCTATCTCGCCAACAGCCTGTATGTGGCCGTGGCATCCACCGCGATCAGCCTATTTATCAACGCGATGACCGGCTACGCGTTCGCGCGCATACGGTTCCGGTTCCGCCGCGCACTCTTTATACTGGTACTGGCGGGCATGATGATACCGCCGCAGGTGACGCTTGTGCCGCTTTTTGTGCTCATGAAGCATTTCCCGCTCGCGGGGGGCAACGATATTTTGGGCGTCGGGGGCACCGGCCTGGTCGATACGTACATGGGCCTTATTCTCCCCTACGCGGCCGGGTCGTTCGGCGTTTTCATGTGCAGGCAGTTCTACACGCTCTTTCCCCGCGAGCTGGATGAGGCGGCCCGGATCGACGGCTGCTCGCGGTTCGGCACTTTCGTGCGCATCTATCTGCCGCTGTCGCGCCCTGCGCTGGCGGCGCTGGCGGTGCTCAAGTTTACCGGCGCGTGGAACGAGTACACATGGCCGCTGGTCATGACCAATACCGGAGCGGACCGCATCACCACGGTGCAGCTCGCTCTGACCCGGTTTCAGAACGAAGGGGAAATATTCTGGAACCAGCTCATGGCCGCCACGCTCGTATCGCTTTGCGTCGTGTTCGCTGTATTCCTGGCGATGCAGAAGCATTTCGTAGCGGGGCTTCTCGCGGGCAGCGTGAAGGAGTAGCGCTACGCCTCTCTTATCCTAATGAGCGGCAGCAGCGGCTCGATCTCGGCACGAGAAAGGCGCACCGCCTCCCATTTGGCCGCGTTGGCCGCCGCGGCCGCGGCTCCCCAGCGCAGGCACTCCTCCCACGGCATCCCCTTTGATACGCCATATATGAGCCCGGCGACGAAGCTGTCGCCGCAGCCCACCGTATTGACTGCAGCGACGGTCGGCGGCGTCACGCACAGCAGCCGCCCACCCCGGGCGGACAGCGCGCCCCTGTCACCAAGGCTCAGCACTGGATGCGCGATTCCCTGCGCGGCCATGCGCGCGACCGCGGCCCGCTCGGCCTCCTCTCCCGGAGCAAGCCCCCACGCCTCGGCAAGCTCCTCGCGATTGGGCTTGGCGTAGTCGGGGACAGCGGCAAGCGCGGCGGACAGAGCCGGACCTCCTGTGTCCAGCAGCGTCGTCACGCCCCGCTCCCTGGCGGCGGCGATCGCGCGGGGCAGGAAGTCCGCGAGCGCCGGGCACGGTATGCTGGTGCTCAGGCACAGGAAATCGACGGTATCCAGAAACTCGATGAACGCGGCCCACACGCGGACGGCGTCGGGAGCAGATATCTGCGGCCCCGGCTCCTTGACGGCCACCTGCCGCCAGTCGTTCCCCATAAGCGTCGTAACCGTACGACTCAGTCCCGACACCTCGACGAAGTCCGCGGAAAGCCCGTCTCCGGCCATCAGCGCACGGATATGCGCGCCGGTCGGCCCGGCCGTCATGACAAGAGAGCGGTTTGGTGCGCCCAGCGCGCCCAGCACCCGGGCGATGTTGTTGCCGTTCCCCCCTGCGATATGTGTGACCTTCCGGGCGGTATGGACGCCCTGCGCGGGCAGCGCGGGCAGAAAAAGCGTCTTGTCGACGCAGGGATTGAGCGTGACGATGCCGATCATCGGGCTCATCCTTTCTTTACGGAGACTTCCGGTATCATTGTAGCCGTAGAGCCGGGTTTGTCAACCGGGAAGAGGCCGCCAAGAGAAGCGTCGGCATATCCTCTGCGGTAACAACAAACAAACCGGCCCGGGAGAATGCCTGCACATTCTTACCGGGCCGGTATATAAATCCTGCGAACCTCGTTACGGCAAACCGCTTATACCGGGAAAACGTCCGAGCGGAACACGGACGCCGTGCCCAGCTCTTCCTCGATGCGCAGTAACTGATTATATTTGGCGACTCGGTCGGTGCGGGAGGGCGCGCCGGTCTTTATCTGCCCGGCGCCCACCGCCACCGCGATGTCGGCGATCGTCGTGTCCTCGGTTTCACCCGAGCGATGGCTGACGACGGCGGAATATCCGGCCTTGTGGGCCATCGATATCGCCTCCAGCGTGCGTGTCAGCGTACCGATCTGATTGACCTTGATGAGTATGCTGTTGGCGATACCGCCGTCTATGCCCTTGCGCAGCCGGTCGGTATTTGTGACAAAGAGGTCGTCTCCGACCAGCTGAATACGCTTCCCAAGCCGCTCGGTGAGCATCTTCCAGCCCTCCCAGTCCTCCTCGGAGAGGCCGTCCTCGAGCGACAGTATCGGGTACCGGTCGGCCAGCGTGGCCCAGAACTCCACAAATTCCTCACGGGACATCCGGACGCCCGACTTCCAGAATAGATAGCTGCCGTCCTCCTGATACATTTCTGTCGCGGCGGCGTCGATAGCGATACCGAAGTCCTCACCCGGCCGGTAGCCCGCCTTCTCGATGGCGGTCATTATGACCTGTATTGCTTCCTCATCGGACGCAAGATCGGGCGCATAGCCGCCCTCGTCGCCCACGGCGGTTCCGTATTTCTTCTCCGAGAGCACTTTCTTGAGTGTATGGAATACCTCGGCGCTCATACGCAGACACTCGGCGAACGTCTTGGCGCCGACCGGCATGACCATGAACTCCTGCAGCGTAACGCGGTTGCTGGCGTGACGTCCGCCGTTTAGTATATTCATCATGGGCAGCGGAAGCTGCCGTGCGCCGCATCCTCCTATATACTGATAGAGCGGCAGGCGTGACTGTATCGCAGCGGCCCGGGCCGTAGCCAGCGAAACACCCAGTATCGCGTTAGCGCCCATACGTCCCAGCGAGGGGGTTCCGTCCAGCGACGTCATGACGGCGTCCACGGCGGCCTGATTGCGCGCGTCCATACCTTTGATCGCGGCAGCCAGCTCCTTGTTAGCGTTGGTAACCGCTCGGCTGACTCCCTTTCCAAGATACCGGGCCTTGTCTCCGTCCCGTAGCTCGACGGCCTCAAAGGAGCCTGTGGATGCGCCCGAAGGCACGGCGGCGCGGCCTATGGCTCCGCCCGACAGCGTTACCTCGGCCTCTACGGTGGGGTTGCCGCGGGAATCGAGTATCTCACGTGCTCTTACGGCGGTGATTTGAAACATGTTAAAACTTCCTTTCTGGCGGCGCATTGTCCGCGTTTTTTCTGATGGTGTCCGGAGGTTCCCCGTACCCGTGGCATGAACCGGGGGACGCGGGGCCTCCCTCATTTTACACATACGGGCGCTCTGTGACAAGCCCCCGAGCCGAAATTTCGCAGGGGCGGCGTCCTTCGCCGCCCGGATACATATATGGTAAAGATTCACCGGAGCGCCCGGGTATGGGGTGCGCGATGCCTACTTGGGCTCGCGGTGCCGGATACGGCGCGTGAGAGCGAATAGCGCTCCGCCCGCCGCGAGCGCTATCACTGCGGCCAGAGCGCCCGGGAGCGCCCGGCGCGCGTCGCTGACGGGCGCGGGAGACGGGCCGGGCGTTGGTGTTGGCGCGGCCGCCAGCGTTTCCACCTTCGCGGACGCCTGGTAGGTTACGCGCGTGCCGTCGGAGAGCGTCACCGGTATCACGAGCCAGTATGTTAGGCGCATGCCCTCCGCAAGGCTCTCGCTGTCTTTGACGAGCGCGGCGCGTCGCTCCCTGCTGTACTCGCCGGTAGCC